>CAZGUL010000058.1:0-4911 GCA_964529055.1 uncultured Spirochaetaceae bacterium | reverse complement strand
TCTCTACCCGAACAACAACATCAAGCTGCCGGTCACGAAGGCGGGCATCGAGGCCGTGGAGGAACTCTCCTACCGGGGTATCAGCGTGAACGGCACGGTGAGCTTCACCGTGCCCCAGTGCCTCGCGGTGGGCGCGGCGGTCGAGAGGGGCATGACGCGGCGCGAGAAGGAAGGAAAGGACGTTTCGACGATGAGCCCCATCTGTACGCTGATGGTCGGACGTCTGGACGACTGGCTCAAGAAGGTGGCAGAGAAGAAGGGAGTCATTACGAACCCGGGCTGCCTGGAATGGGCCGGCGTGGCGGCGATGAAGAAGTCGTACCGGATTTTCCGGCAACGGGGCTACCGGACCCGTCTCCTCAACGCGGCGTACCGGAACCACATGCACTGGTCCGAGTTCATAGGCGGCGAAATTTCGATGACCATCCCCTACGAGTGGCAGGTCAAGTTCAACGCCTGCGACGTGGAGGTCAAAAACCGCATCGACGATCCGGTCGATCCGGAGATCATAGCGGAGCTGGAAAAGAAATTCCCCGAGTTCCGGAGGGCCTACGACGAGAACGGGCTGTCCCCCGACGAGTTCGAAACCTACGGCGCCACCCGCAGGACCCTCAGGTCCTTCGTGGCCGGGTACGAAGACCTCCTGAAAATGATCAGGGACATCATGATTCCCGATCCGGATATCAAAGGCGAGTGAGAAAATTCAAGAAGGAGAGAAAAACATGGCGGTACGGAAACTGAAGAATTTCGTCGGCGGCAAGTGGGTCGATCCCGCGGGAGCCGCGTACATCGATATCGAAAACCCCAGCACCGGCGAGATCATCGCCCAGGCTCCACTGACGAGCCGGGAAGAGACGAACAAGGCCATCGAGATCGCCCATCAGGCCTACCTGAAGTGGAAGGACGTTCCCGTCGCTCGGCGCGTCGGTTACCTGTTCAAGCTGCTTGCCCTCATGGAAGAGGACGAGGAGAAAATCAGCCGGATCCTGGTGGAGGAAATGGGCAAGTCCCTTCCCGACGCCCGGGCCGAGATGAAACGCGCCTTCGAAAACGTTGAGGTGGCCTGCGGCATGCCGGTCCTCCAGCAGGGCGACAAACTGATCGGCGCGTCCTTCGAGATGGACGGCGAGGTCATCCGCCTGCCCATGGGCGTCTTCACGATGATCGCCCCCTTCAACTTCCCGGCCATGGTGCCGTTCTGGTTCCTGCCCTACGCGATCGCCACGGGAAACGCCTTTGTCGTAAAGGCCTCGAAGCAGGTGCCCTGCACGATGAATTACATCACCGAGCTCATCGAGAAGACCGGGCTTCCCCCCGGGGTCTTCACCCTCATCAACGGCGACAAGACTGTCGCGGACGCCTTCATGGACCACCCGCTGGTGCAGGGCGTGTCGCTGGTCGGCTCCACGCCGACCTGCCGCCAGGTGGCCCAGAAGTGCGCGGCGGCCGGCAAGCGGTTCCAGGCCATGGGCGGGGCGAAGAACCACCTTGTAGTCATGCCCGACGCCCGGATGGCGGACACGGTCCGCAACATGGTCACGTCCTGCTTCGGGTGCGCCGGACAGCGCTGCATGGCCTCTTCGGCCATCGTCTGCGTCGGCGACGACGTGTACGACACGGTGACCCGGGAATTCGTGAAGGCCGCGAAGGAAGTCATCACGACGAACCCGCTGGATCCCAGGGTCGCCGACGAGGGCATGGTCATGGGGCCGGTCATCTCGGCGAAGGCCAAGAAGTTCATCGAGGACATGATCGACACCGGCGTCAAGGAGGGGGCGAAACTGCTTCTGGACGGCCGCGGCCTTGTCGTACCCGGTTACGAGAAGGGCCACTACATCGGCGCCACCGTTTTCGGCGAGGTGAAGCCGGGCATGAAGATCCATACCACCGAGATCTTCGGGCCGGTGGTCGTCATTCTCCGGGCGAAGTCCCTGGACGAAGCCATCAAAATCATCAACGAGCACCAGTACGGCAACGGCGCGTCGATCTACACCCAGAACGGCTTCTACGCGCGGAAGTTCAAGATCGAGGCCCTTGCCGGCATGATCGGCATCAACGTCGGCATCCCGGCCCCTGTGGCGTACCTGCCCTTCGGCGGCATGAAGAACTCCCAGTTCGCCGACATCAAGGCCCAGGGCAAGGCGGTGATCAACTTCTACACCGAGGACAAGATCGTAACCGAGCGGTACTGGAAGGAAGAGGGCTGATTTTCGCGGACTGGTCTTCCGGTTCCGATGGAACCGGAAAACTTTTTGTTTATAATTAGCCGTAGATTCGGTTACCTGTCCGGGAGGCTTGTATGTCCGCAAAGGGAAGAAGATATTCTTTGGAAGGCTATATCGCGGCGGCCCTTCTCGTGTTTCTTACGATCCTTCTGTCGCTGCAGGTGTTCGCCCGGTTTGTTCTGGGAACCGGCGTCAGCTGGTCGGAAGAGCTTTCTCGTTACATTTACGTCTGGTCCATCTATTTCGGATGTGTGCTCGCGACGAAAGAGGACAAGCATATCCGGGTGACGGCCCAGCTCGACCTTTTGCCGAAGAAAGTTAAAAATTGGATCGTCTCGATCGGCGACATTATGTGGATCCTGTTCAGCGGAATCGTCACCTACTTCGGTTTTCAGCTCGTGGCATCTATGTTCGAATTCCCGTTCTATTCCCAGACCATGGGATTCAATCTGGTGTGGATTTACGCCATTGTTCCGATCGGGTACGGACTCATGACTTTTTACATCATCCTCATAGTCGGCAAGCGCATCAGGAAACTGATCAAAAGGGAGAAGGTAGAAATCGTCGATTCCAGAATGACGATGTAGAAGGAGTATCCCATGAGCAACGGATTGATTGTAACATTGATTTTTGTCGGGAGCCTCCTTCTGGGAATGCCCGTCGCCGCGTGTCTGGGAATAACCGCGGTGATCGGCTTTCTCATCGGGAATCTGCCTCTGGATTACATCGCCCAGACCGCGTTTACCGCCATCGACGATTTCACGACGATAGCAGTGCCGATGTTCATCCTCGCTGGGGCTCTCATGGAAAAGGGAGGGCTCACCGACAGGCTCATCGGTTTCGCCAAATCCATTGTCGGAAAACGCACCGGCGGTCTTGCCACGGTGACGATCATCGCGTGCACCCTGTTCGGCGCCATATCCGGTTCCGGCGTCGCGACCACCGCCGCTATCGGTTCGATGATGATCCCGTCCATGATCAGGGAAGGTTACGACCGGGAATTCGCTGGAGCGGTGACAGCCTGTTCCGGGGGAGTCGGTGCGGTCATTCCACCCAGCATCCTGATGATCGTGTATGGCGTCAGCGCGGAAGTTTCGATCACCGCCCTGTTCGTTGGGGGAATTCTTCCGGGCATTCTCCTCGCGGTTTTCCTGATGACCGCTTCGTACATGGTCAGCCGCAAGCGGCAGTACAAGACCTCGGCCGAGAAGACAACGCTGAGAGGAGTTGTCAAAGCGGCGAATAACGCGAAATTCGCTTTGATTGCGCCGCTCATCATTCTCGGCGGAATCTATGGAGGAATATTCACCGTCACCGAGGCTTCGGTCGTCGCGGTGGTGTATTCCTTTTTCGTCATAACTTTCATCTACCGGAAAATGACGCTGAGCACTTTCCTCGGAAGCCTCGTGGATACCGCGAGAATTTCCGGGACCTTGATTCTGATAATTTCGACGGGAAGAATGTTCGGTCGTCTTCTGACCGTGTTTCAGATTCCTCAGGCCACGTCCCAGTTTCTCATCGAGCACATTTCAAATCCGATCGTGCTGGTTCTGCTCATCGACGTTTTTCTGCTGTTCATCGGCATGTGGATGGAAAGCGCCACGCAGATCATCATTCTGACGCCGCTTCTTCTGCCCGTGGCCATGAAGGTCGGGGTCGATCCCGTGCAGTTCGGCATCATGTTCGTCATCGCCTGTGAAATCGGTTTCGAGACGCCTCCTTTGGGAATCAACCTTTTCGTCGCCAGCGAGATCGCGGAGACGACGATTGAAAAGATAAGCAGGGAATCGATAATTTTCGTTATCGCCGAATCCACGGTTCTCGTTCTCGTCAGTCTGATTCCTCAGATCAGTCTCGTGGTTCCGAGACTGATGGGTTTGGTGAAAGTTTAGGCATGCGCTGCAACGCTTCGTAAGGAAGCGAGATTTTTGAAAAAGGAGACTGTCATGAAACGGAGTATTATCGTTGTGTGTGTCGTCGCGGTGGCGCTTCTCGTCGTGTCACCGATTTTCGCGGGTGGAGGCGGGGAAAAGGGGGCCGGACAGAAAGTTTATACGCTCAAACTGGCCCATGGGGTTTCGAACACCGATCCGCTGCATCCGACCTCCGAAAAGTTCAAGGAGCTTGTTGAGAAGTATTCACAGGGCAAAATCAAGGTGGACATTTTCCCCCAGTCCCAGCTGGGAGACGAGCAGGCGCTCGTACAGTCTCTCCGGAGCGCTTCGATCGAGCTCGCGGTTGTGTATTCCGGAAACGCGCAGGCGCTGGCGCCGTCCATCGGGGCGGTAATGCTTCCGTACCTTTACACGAAAAGCGAGGACGCGTGGGCGGGGTTGGATGCCGTAACGGAAGAGCTTAACAAGAGGCTCGTCAAGGAAAGCGGTATCCGCATTCTCGGCTTTTACGAAAAGGGCTTCCGGGTCCTCACTAATTCGAAAAAACCCGTCACGAAGATCGGTGATCTGCAAGGATTGAAGATCCGCGTCACCCCGTCGGAAATTCCCCTGCAGACCTTCAAGGCGTGGGGAGTCGAGCCTATTCCGATGGCGTGGGCCGAGGTTTTCACCGCACTCCAGCAGAAGGTCATCGACGGGCAGGAGAATCCTTATACCACGATCCCTGCGTTTAAATTCGAGGAAGTCCAGAAATACGTCACCGAGATTCACTACATGCTGTGGACGGGCCC
>CAZGUL010000057.1:0-11223 GCA_964529055.1 uncultured Spirochaetaceae bacterium | reverse complement strand
CTGCACCAACGGCGCGCTCATGACGCCGTCGCACGCGGAGCGTCTGGCGGCGGCCGATAATCCGTCGGAGGTGCTCCGGGAGATCCGCTTCCCGGAACTTTCCGGCATGGAGAGGCGCTTCCGGGAAATCACCGGCCGGTTTTTCACAGGCAGCGGCATCGTCGTAAAGCACCCTCCCTTTTTCGAGGGCCGCCGATTTTCCGCCGCCTTCGAATTCGAAAGCCCCGCGGTTCTGCGGAAAAAACTGAAGGTCCTGGAAAAATTCCTCCGGGAGGGGGACGAGCTGTATGACCTCCTGTAACGCGGCGGCGGAGCCGCGGCCGGAAGCGGCGGACGTCCGGCCGGACGTAGCCGGCCAGCTCGCGCGGGCCGTTTCCCGTCTCCCCTTCCGGCGCATTTACCTGTCCCCGGACGCCCGGGACCTTCCGGCGGCCCGGCGCGCCCTGGAAAGGCTGGCGGGACTGCCGGTTCACGCGGCGGGGGCAAAGGACGACATCCCCGGGGAACACCGCAGCCGGGAAACCCTCTTCATAACCCGCCCCCGGGGCGGGACGGTGGGCCGCTGTCCGGGCTCCCGGGGACACCTGTGCTGCAATTACCTCACCGTGGACCTGTACGTGGGCTGCAGCCTGGGCTGCTCCTACTGCATCATGAAGAGCTACCTGAACTTCGAGCCCGTGGTCGTGTACGCCGACCCGGGTCCGCCGATCGAGCGGATCCGCAGGATCTCAGCGGAAAACCCCGACAGGCAGATCCGGGTCGGAAGCGGCGAAACCGGCGACTCCCTGGAGCTGGACCCCGTCTTCGGCCTCACCGGGGAGTTCATCCGCGGGCTCGCTGATCTGCCCAACGTCCGCTTCGAGGCGAAGACGAAAACCGACTTCGTGGACCACCTGCTGGATAGTCCCGCCAAGGGCGGCGCGGTGATCGCGTTCTCGCTGAACGCCCGGGAAATCCACCGGGCCGAGGAGGGGGAGGCGGCCTCCATCGACCGGAGGCTCCGGGCGGCGGAAAAAGCCGTCCGGGCGGGTTACATGACGGCCTTTCACTTCGATCCGGTCATCGCCTTTCCCGGCTGGCGGGAGGCCTACGCCGCGACGGCGGGGGAGCTCGGCCGCTTCCCCGCGGACCGGGTCGCCTGGATCAGCCTCGGGACCTTCCGGTACCCTCCGGCCCTGAAGGACCGGATGGAAAAGCGGCCCTACCTGTACGACGAGTTCGTGCCCTGCCGGGACGGAAAGTTCCGCTACGTCCAGCGGCGCCGGGCGGAGGTCTACGCCTTCATCAGGGACGAAATTCTCCGGCGGCTCGACGTTCCGGTCTACCTCTGCATGGAAAGCGCCGACATGTGGCGCAAGGTCTACGGGGACGTGCCGATGAAAATGACCGGATTACATGATATATTTAAAGCCGCCCGGGGCACGGACCCGCGCGCGGACCATGGACACTCCGCCGGAAGGAAGGTTGCGTTATGAGAAAAAAGTTCATTGTCTTCTGCCTCCTCGTTCTGCCGTGGGCGGGATTCGCCGCGGATGGGGTAGGCGAGATTTCCTACATCGCGGACCGGGCGACGATCACCCGCAACGGAAAGACGCAGAGGGCGGATTTCGGCTCGCAGATCGAGAATTTTGACTCCATAACCACCGCGGCGAAGGGCCTCGCCGAAATTGCCGTTTACCCCGAAACGGGGATCGACGGCACGATCCGGGTCCAGCCGAACACCACCCTGTACCTGGAGCTGTCCTCCCTGCGGGGGGAACAGAAGGCGGCGGTCGAACTCCTGTCCGGTTCGGTTTCCGCGGCGGTGAAAAAACTGGCGGGAAAGTCGGAATTCGCGATCCGGGGACAGGGCGTCGTGATGGGGGTGCGGGGCACCAGTTTCGACGTCGCCACCTCCGCCGCCGGCGACGTCCTCGTCACCTGCAGCGAGGGACGGGTCGTCTGCACCGACGAGAACGGTGCCGAACTCGCGGCCGAGCCGGGAACGGCGGTGGAAAAAACCGCGGACGGGGATTTCCGCAGCATTCCGGTCCGGGTATCGGACATCGAAACCTTCCGCCGGAACTGGAACGCGGAGAAGATCGAGGCCTTCAAGACCAACGCGGGCCTGGTGATCCGGGACTACGCCGCCCGTTACATCGACCTGAAGGCGAAATTCGACGAGGCCTACCGCGGTCTTCTTGTCCGGCACGACATCCTGGACAAATGGTTCCGGGAGGACGCGAAGAACACGGTGGGAACGAAAGTCGAAACGATGCGGGAAAAAACCGCCCTGATGCCCGCCCTGATGAAAATCCGGGGCGTCAATTTCCTGTTCGAGAGGGTCTACCACCGCCTGCTGGAACTCCAGGAGTATCACAGACAGGGTTTCGGAAAGGGATTCGTCGGGGGAGGCGTCAACGCCGACCAGTTTTTCCGGCGCCTGCAGAACGAGGCCGGTGACCTGGAAAACCGCACCGGCATCGTCCGGTACGCGCTGAAACTCTACGCAAAGCGGAACGACGGCGTTTCCCTGTTCGACGACCTCCTGGGAGGAAAGGGCCCCGTGGATTCCGGGATCTCCGAAGAGGAAGATTTTTTCAAAAGCAACTGAGGAGTTCGGCTTGAAACATTTCGTAGCTTTTCTTCTCGTCATCGGGATACCCCTGCTCTGGGGCATCATGACCGACTTCATCCTGGGACGTCTTTCGAGGAAATGACGCGTGAGTGAAATCCTGTCCCTGATCGCGCCGGCCTTCGACAAACCTTTCCCGGACCCGGCATTCTACCTGCTTCTGACGGCCATCGGCTTCGTCGTCGGCGTTCTGACCGGCCTGTTCGGCGTCGGCGGGGGGTTCCTCGTCGTCCCGCTCTTGAACATCACCGCCGGGGTCCCGTATTCCATCGCCGTGGGCAGCAGCCTTAGCTTCATCATCGGAACGGGCGCGGCGGCCCTTCCGGGCCATTTCCGGCGGGGCAACGTGGAACCCGCGGCGGTGCTCTACATGGCCCTGGGCAGCGCCTTCGGCGCGGTTTGCGGGGACGTGGTGCAGGACTTCCTGGCCGCCGCCGCGGGGAGTGACCCGGCCGCCTTCACCCGGATCATGCACCTCTTTTTCGTCGCGCTCCTCCTTACGACAGCCTGGCTCGTCTACCGGGGCCCCCGCCGGAAGGAAGGCGCCCCCACCCTGCTGCAGAAACTGCCCCTGCCGCCGCGGACGGACCTGTCGCGTTCCGGACTGGCCGGCGTCAGCATTCCCGGCCTCGTCGTCATCGGGTATTTCGTCGGCATCCTGTCCGGCCTGTTGGGCGTGGGCGGCGGGGTCCTCTTCATGCCCATTCTTCTCATCCTGGTCGGGCTCGGCGCCCGGCAGGCCGTCGGCACGAGCCTGGGCGTCGTATTCGTCTCGTCCGTCGCGGGGGCGGCCAAGAAAATATTCTCCGCGGCCCCCAAGGTCAGCCTTCCCGTCACGATGGCCCTTCTCGTGGGCAGTTCCCTGGGGGTTCAGCTGGGAATAAGACTCTGCGGAGTCCTCCGCGCCGAAGGAATACGGAAATACTTCTCTTTGGTCATCATCTCGGCGGTGGCCCTGATCCTGGCGGATCTTTTCCTGTAGGAGGAGTCGCGCGGGCGGGGGGACTGAAAAAAAGGCCCCGGACGGTTCCGGGGCCCGGGAAATGTCCCTGCAAGGACGGATTACACGGTCTTTATCTCGATCCTTCTCGGTTTGGACGACTCCTTGATGTGCAGGGTCAGATGCAGCACGCCGTTCTTCATCACCGCATCCACCTTGTTCCGGTCGATGGTGTCGTCCAGGGTGTAACGCTTCTCGTAATCGGCCCTGCGGCGCTCCCGGATCAGGAACGTGCCCTTCACGTCCTCGTCGCGCCGCGCAGCCGTGATGATGAGCTCGTCGTTCTCGATGCTGATGGACAGGTCGTTTTTCTCGACCCCCGGCATCTCGAGCCGGAGGACGACCTGCCCGCTCTCCTCGCAGATGTCCGCCGCCGGTGCGATCACGCGGCGGGTTTCGGTTCTGGTCGCTTCTGCCATGGTTTTCTCCTCCTCGTTACTGCACCTTCACGGCGATCTGCTTCGGTTTCACCTCTTCCCGTTTCGGCAGGGTGATCGTCAGCACGCCGTTTCGCATCACCGCGTCGACGGCGCCGGTGTCCACTCCCTTCGGCAGGGACAGGGTCCGCTGGAACGAACCGCTCCAGGACTCCCTGCGGTACACCTTCGACTCCTTCGAAGACTTTTCCTCCTTCTTCTCACCCTTGACCGTCAGGACATTGTCCGCCAGCGAAACTTCGATGTCCCTGATGTCCACGCCGGGGAGATCGCAGCTCACGAGGAAACTGTCCTCGTTCTCGATCACGTCGATTTCCGGCGACATGACCCGGTCAAAGAGCCCCGTCATCGACGGGTACCGATCGATTTCGAAGAGCCGGTTGATTTCGTTTTGCAGCTTCTCGAAATCGGACAGCGGATAGAAGGGGTCCCGCTGTTTCCATTTCATGATGCTCATACGACACCTCCTCAAATTTTTTTTTCGTTCATTTCATGAACAATTCTGCAAAAACCATACCAACCCGCTTGACCGGGTGCGGGCACGTACGGCGGCGGTCGTTCTAATTTTCTATATTACAAGTAATTAAATCTCAACCTCGCGGACCGGCCCGCCCGGAAAAGGCCGGAGGTTTCCCCGGCCGGAAGTTGTGTCATTCCGACACGATCGGGCCTACGGCTCTGTAAGGCGTGTCATAACGACACAAATTCGGGTCACACCACCGCGGCGTTGAGTTACCGGGCCCGTTGGTATAAACTCCGGCGTATGATTTACGTGACCGGACACAAGAACCCCGACATGGATTCCACCTGCGCGGCCTACTGCTACGCCCGCTACAAATCCGTCATCGACCCGGAGGGCTGTTACACCGCGGTCCGCTGCGGGGCCCTGAACAGGCAGACAAAGTTCGCCTTCGGCCGCGCGGGCGTTCAGCCCCCCGCGATGATGAGCGACGTCTATCCCCGGACCGCGGACATCGCCCGGAGGAACATCGCCACGCTGGAGGAAAACGAGCCGATTTACGCGGCGGTCCGGAAGCTGGACGAACACACCCTCAGCGTCATTCCCATCACCGACGCGGCGGGGGAGTTCCGCGGCATCGTGTCGGTCCACGAAATTTCCCAGTTCTTCATCGCCGAAACCGTCGGGGAACGCCCGGAGTATCTGTACCGGCCGTCCAACTTCGGCACGGTCCTTCCCGGCAAATACCTGCGCCGCGGGGACCGGGAGGAGTTCGTCACCTCCGGCATGGTGGGCGCCATGCCCTACGAAACGGGCATAAAAAGGATGCGGGCCATCCTGCCCCGCAAGCCCGTCCTCGTCGTCGGTCTCCGGAAGGACCTTGTCCGCTACGCCCTGGAGCAGGATTTCCCGGCCATCATCCTGACCGGGATTACCGGGGATGAGGAAATCCCCTTCGATTTTTCCGGCTATTCCGGGTGGGTGTACATCTCCTCCCGGGACACCGCCGAAACGATCCGGCTGCTCCGGCTCAGCACCCCTGTGAAATACATCATGAACACCGAGCCGGTGCGGCTCCGCACCGGCGACCTGTACGAACACGCCCGGGACACCCTGGTCAAATCCTACTACCGGGGGCTCCCCGTCTTCGACGACGAGGACCGCTTTTTCGGCATCGTGTCCCGGCGATGCTTCATCGAAAAGCCCGCGAAGAAGCTCATCCTGGTGGACCACAACGAGCTTTCCCAGAGCATCCCCGGGGCGGAGACGGCGGAGATCCGGGAAATCCTGGACCACCACCGGCTGGCTCCGGAAAAAACCCGCTACCCGATTTACGTGTACGCCAAACCCGTGGGAAGCTCCTGCACGCTGGTCTACCAGCACTACCTTTTCTCCGGCGTCGAAATCGCCCGGGACATCGCGCTGCTCCTGCTGTCGGGGATCCTGTCCGACACGGTGGGGCTCAAATCGCCGACCACCACAGGGGACGACAGGGAAGCGGCGGAAAAGCTCGCCGCCGCGGCGGAGGTCGACATGGCGGAATACGGGAAGGAGCTTTTCTCCCAGGCCCACGACCTGCGCACCGTAAACCATCGGGACATCGTAACCGCTGACTTCAAGACCTACCGGGAATACGGCGTGGCTTTCGGCATAGGGCAGGTGGAGGTGACGACCCTGGAAAATTTCGCCGATGTGAAGGGTTCCCTGCTCCGCGTGCTTGAAGACGTGGGAAGGGAAAGCCGGCTGGACTGGACGATGCTCCTGGTGACGAACGTTCTGAAGCAGAGCAGCCTGCTCCTGGTCACCGGTTTTCCCGAAAAGGAAAAGGCCCTGCTCTACCGCAGGCTGGACGACAACGTGTACGACCTGCCGGACATTCTCTCCCGGAAAAAACAGCTCCTGCCGGAGATTCTGCGGGTGCTGGAGGAAACCCGGGGCGCCGGCTGACGGCGCGGAGAGGCGGCGTTGTTGTTTTTCCGTTCCCCGCCGTGGTAGAATAGCCCCGCGACAGGAGGCATCGATGAAAAAAACCCGCATGATCATCACAGGAATCGTCCTCGCGGCCGCGGCTCATTCCCTGCACGCCCAGTCCTTTCTGGCGGGGATCGGGGCCGATTTCGTCCGCTACGACAGGACCTACCTGGACCTGCGCGCCGCGTACCTGGAACCCCTCAATCCCGGCGTGGAGCTTCTGCTCGGCGGCAGCTTCGCCACCGTCACCGAAAAAAAGAACGGCGACGTGGAACCGGATTTTTTCATACCGCTGGACGCGGGAGTCGTCTTCACCTTTCCGGTGAACGACACCTTCGCGTACCAGTTCGGCCTGGGCGTCACCGTCCAGTTCCTGATCCAGACCGACAGCCGCTTCTACATGGGCCCCTATGTCGGGCTGGGGGTCCGTTTCGGCGTGCATCCGTACATGGAATGGTACATCGAAGGCCGCCAGGACCTGATTTTCGGCGAGCCGGACTGGATCAACACGTCCACGCGCCTTTCCACGGGAGTCGTCTTCAAATTGTGAGTTCCCGAAGCCGCGGCACCGAGTACGAGGACGTCCTTTCCGCCTTCGACCGGCTCGCGGAAGCCGTCATCGACACGTCGTCCCTGATACTTGCGGAAAAAGCCGCCGTTCTGCCCCTTCTCGCGGACGAGGTGCGCCTCCGCACCGTTCCCGCCGCGATCCGCGAATACTCCGCCGGCACGCCGGGGGTATCCGTCCCCCCCGCCGTGATCCTCATCGAAGACGAATTCCCGGACCGGGGGGGGCCGGCCGATTCCGGGGTACTCGCGGCGGCGCGGGAAAGAAGGCTGCCGCTGATCAGCGAGGACCGCAAACTTCTGCTCCAGGCCGGGGCCGCCGGGCTTCGCTACTACAACTGCCTCGTGATGCTGGAGTTCCTGCTGTACCGGGGGAAAATGGACGACGGCGCGCGGGCCGGACACAGGACGGCCCTGCTCGCCGGCGCCCGGTACGCGTCCCGCGTCCTCGCCTGGGCCGACGGACTCCACTGGGATGTCATGAAACGGAGGGGGATATGAGACTCGAATACCTGCATGCCGTCGACCTTGGGTAAGTCCTTTTCCACCTTCTGCTGACCGTCCTCGTCGCGGCCTTCGCCTCCCGGATCCCGGGCTGGCCCCTTCTCGCGGCCTTCAACGTCGGGCTGGTCCTTTTCATTCTCGTCGCGGCACGCAAGACCGCGGAGACCGGGGGAAGGCTCTGGCGGACCCTGCACCTCTTCTATCCCGCCGTCTTCATCACCCTGACGTACAAACAGATCTACGTGCTGGTCCCCGCTGTGCGGCCGGGGCTCTACGACCACGTTTTCATCGCCGCCGACCGTTTCCTTTTCGGGACGGATCCGACGGCGGCGCTGCACCGCATCGCGCATCCGGTGCTTACGGAGTTTCTGCAGATTTCCTACGCGTCGTTCTACCTTCTTCCCATTCTGCTCGCCGCCGCGCTGCTGCGGAGAAAGAGATATGCGGCGCTGGATTACGCGGTCTTCTGCGTCATCTACGGCTTTTTCCTGTCGTATCTGGGATATTTCATTCTTCCCGCCGTGGGGCCCCGTTTTTCGCTCCACGATTTTTACTCCATCAACACGGACCTGCCGGGGCTTCTGCTGACCAACCCGATCCGGGATTTCGTCAACCTGGGAGCCTCGGCGTCGTCGACCCATCCAAATGCCGCCGGGATCATCCAGCGGGACGTCTTTCCCAGCGGTCACACGCTGGTGACCCTGGTGACCCTGTACTCGGCCTTCCGGCTGCGCACCCGGATGCGGTACGTGCTTTTTCCCGTGGGGATACTGCTGATTTTTTCGACCGTTTACCTGCGCTACCACTACGTCACGGACGTGATCGGCGGATTCGTTTTCTTCCTTCTGACCATGACGACGGGGAAGCTCGTCTACGACGCATGGCGGAAACGACGCGGCCTGCCGCCCTTTCGCTGGGAAGAGGCGTAGGCCGCGGGGAAAATCACTTCTTCCAGCCGATCTTCTCGAGCTGGGTCACCAGGTGGCTGCGCAGGGCTATCACCGTGGCGCCGGACCTCATGAGGCCGATGCCGTCCTCGATGGAGGCCACGCCGCCGGACGCCTTGATGCCGATGTCCGGGCCCGCGGATTCGCGGATGAGTTCGATGATGTGGTTGGTCGCGCGGCCGGGGCCGAAACCGGTGCAGGTCTTGATGAAATCCGCGCCGGAGTCCCGGACGAGCTTCGCGGCGGTGACGATTTCCTCGTCGGAAAGAACCCCCACCTCGATGATGACCTTGAACGGAACCTTGAAAGGCCCGGCGACGGCCCGGACGGCCGCGATGTCCCCGGCGACCTTCCCGTAATCCCCGCTCTTGAACGCCCCGATGTTCATGACCATGTCCAGGTCCGTGGCGCCCCGGGAAAGGCCTTCCTCCGCCTCGGCGCATTTCACCTTCGTCGTGCCGCAGCCGGACGGAAACCCCACGGGAATCTGGGCAAGCACTCCCGAGCCCTTCACGGCGTCCACCAGGACTCCCAGGTTCCACGGAAAAGCGACCACGGCGCGAAAGCCGTATTTTTTGGCGTCCCCGGCGGCCGCGAGGGCCTCCCGGGGACCGGCGGTCAGGGTGAGAGCCTCCGAATAGTCGACGCAGGCGACGAGTTTCCCGACTTCATCCGGCGTTACGTTCCACATGCGATGTCTCCTTCGTGTCATTTTATGGCCCCAGTGTAAATCGAAAAACGGAATACCGCAACACCGCCCTGATTTTTCGCAGCCCCGGCGCCGTCAACGGCGCCGGCCGTCCGCGGCGTCAGGCCCCGCCGCCCCCGCCGGGTCCTGACGGAAGAACTCCGCGAGCCGCCGGTACACGCCGGGAAAAACGCTCCGCAGGCGATGGGGAAGGTCGAAAAAGTACTCGCACATGACGGCGAAGAATTCCGGAGGGTCCTCCGCCGCGTAGGGGTCCAGGCGCCCCAGAAGAAGACTACGGCCGGGGCGGCGCGGACCGGCGGAGGATTGCAGACGCTCCAGGGCGGCGGAAAAGTCCCTCTCCCACTCCCGGGGGTCGGAAAGCCCGGCGAGGGGCGGCATGCCGTTCATGCTTCCGCTCCGGCCGTCGAGTTTGTGGGCCATCTCGTGGATGACCACGTTGTATCCGCCGCCGGCCCCCAGCACGTCGGCCACGGAAAACACCACCGGGCCGAGTTCGAGCACCTCCCCCGCGGCATGGTCGGAATACTCGTACACCACGCCGTTCTCGTCGATCTCCCGCTTGTCCACCCGGTACTCCCGGGGCGTCAGGATGATGGTGCTCCAGTCGTCGTACCAGTCGATGCCCAGGTTGAGGACCGGAAGGCAGGCCTGGGCGGCGACGAGAACCCGGATCCGTTCCGAAGCGTCGGCGCCGTTCACGGTGTGGAATTCCTTTTCCGCGAGAAAGATCGACGAAAGGTCCCGGAGGCGTTCCCGGTCCCCGCCGGAAAGGCGCCGGAGGATTCTCAGACCTCCCGTGATTTTGTTCCAGACCGGGTCGGCGACGCGCCGGGTTTCCAGAATCCGCAGCCGGCGCCGCCTTTTCAGAAATGCGAACATCGGGCGAGAGCTTACCACGCCGGCCGCGGGGACGCAACTCTCCCGGCCCGCGCCGGGACGAATACATGGCGGCATTGAAGGACCTGCGGGAATGACCCGCGCCGGCCGGCCCGTAACCTTACCGGACGTGAAAATTACCGATAAAATACGTCCATGGAAATAAAGAAATACGCGAAGGCCCGAAGGCGCAGCGACGCCCTGCGCCTTGCCGTCATCGTCGGAATCCTCACCGCTCTTACCGTGTTCGGGATTCTGCATCAGGTATCCGGCGGGTGGAGGCCCGCGGGCGTCGACGCCCTCTGCCCCTTCGGCGGCGTGGAGTCGCTTGTGACGGTGCTGGCCGCCGGAAAATTCCTGGAAAGGGTGGCGTTGAGTTCCTTCATCCTGCTCGCCGCAACCCTCGTTACAGCCATGCTGTTCCGAAGGTCATTCTGCGGGTCCATCTGTCCCCTGGGGACACTGCAGGAACTGGCCGGGCGGCTGGGCCGGGGGATCTTCCGCCGCCGGTTCACCGTCCCGGAGAAAATCGACCGCCCCGCCCGGTATCTCAAATACCTCGTGTTCGCGGCGGTGGTCGTCTTCTCAGCCGCCCTGGGCGAACTCGTTTTCCGCCCCTACGACCCGTGGGTGGCCTGGCAGCACCTCACATCCGCGGAACTCTTCACCGACTTCGCCGTCGGCTTCACGGTCCTTCTCCTTTCCCTCGCGGGATCGCTCCTCTACGACCGGGTTTTCTGCAAGTACCTGTGTCCCCTGGGCGGCTTTCTCGGCATCGTCGGAAGGGCCGGCCATTTCCGGGTCCGGCGGAACGCCGAAACCTGCATCGACTGCGGTGCCTGCAGCCGGGTCTGCCCGGTGAACATTCCCGTCGCCGCCGCCGCGGAGGTGACCTCATCCGAATGCGTAAACTGCAATCTGTGCGTCAATGCGTGTCCCGTACCGGACACGCTGACGGTTTCCGGACGGCGGGGAGGGCGCGTATCCGCGAACCTCGTCCTCGGAGCGACGGTCCTGATATTCGCGGCCACAGTCATCGGCTCGTCCCTTTCGGGGACAGCCGCGTGGACGATAAAAGGGCTCGAGGAGCGCGCCGTCGTCGCGGGAGTGCTCAATCCGGACGAAATCAAGGGCT
>CAZGUL010000056.1:10497-11223 GCA_964529055.1 uncultured Spirochaetaceae bacterium | reverse complement strand
TGGGCAAAAATGGTCAACATCCGGCGATGCTCCGCTTGTTCATTTCCAGAAGATCCTGCTGGACCGATTCCAGTCGCGCTATTTCGCGTTTCAGCGAAGAATAGCGGAAAGACTGCCAGACGTTGGCGAAAAAGAGAACCGGAATCAGCGCCACGGCGGCGTATACGGCCAGTTTTTTCATAAATCCGACACCTTTTCGACCACCCGCAGCCGGGCGCTCCGGGAGGGAGGATTTCTTTCGCATTCCGCCTCCCCGGGCTTCACGGCTTTCCGGGTAACGAGTTCCACGGCTTTTCTGCCCCCACATTTACACATCGGCGCTTCCGGCGGACAGGTGCAGCTTCTGCTTTTCTCCCGGAAGAAGGTCTTGACCCGCCGGTCTTCCAGGGAATGGAAGGAGATGACCCCCATCCTGCCTCCCGCAGGCAGAAGGTCAAGCGCCGCAGGAAGGGCGGCGTCCAGCCGTTCGAGCTCCCGGTTGACGACGATGCGCAGGGCCTGGAAACAGCGGGTTGCGGGATGTATCTTCCCGTGCCGGTACGCCGCCGGCACCGCGTCCCAGACGAGGTCGGCGAATTCCTTCGCGGTCCGCACCGCGGAGGACCGCCGCCGCTCCACGACGGCCCGGGCGATCCGCCGGGAATGCCTCTCCTCCCCGAAGGTGTAAAAAATGTCCGCCAGATCCTTTTCGTCCCGTGCCGCGAGGATGTCCGCGGCGGATTCGCC
>CAZGUL010000056.1:0-10487 GCA_964529055.1 uncultured Spirochaetaceae bacterium | reverse complement strand
CCCGGAAACTGAAGCCCCGGCCGGACCGGCTGTAATGATAGGAGGAAATACCGAGATCGAGCAAAATCCGGTCCGGCCGTTCGGTCAGGGGATACGCCTTGAGAAAATCGTCGAACCACCCGTTGTAGCCCCGGAACCGGTCACCGAAGGGGGCAAGCCGTTCGCGGGCACGGGAAAGGATGTCCGCGTCGGCGTCGAGACCCGCCACCCGAAGGCGGGGAAAGCGCGAAAGAAAGGCTTCGGAGTGCCCGCCTTCACCGAGGGTGCAATCCAGAAGAAGGGAATCCTCCCTCCGGGGCGCGAGATGCGCGAGTACCTCCTCCGCCATTACCGAGGTATGAACTATTTCCATCCTTCCCCTCGAAACTCCCAGTTTTAGAAGGAAACAAGTCCCCCCAGCTCCTCCGCGGCTTCCCGGAAGGCGTTTTCGTTCTCCTTCCAGTAGGTCGTATAAATTTCCTCATCCCAGATCTCGATGTATTTCTTGATCCCCAGGATGACGGCTTCCTTTTTCAGGCCCGCGTACTCCCGCAGGCTCGGCGGCACGTTGATGCGCCCCGCCTTGTCGATTTCCACTTCCTGCGCCGGGCCGATGATCCGCCGCTGGATGAGCCGCGCCCGCGCGCTGAAGGGGGAGGTGGAATCCATCAGGTTGTCGGAAATCTTGGACCATTCCTCGGGTGGAAAAAGCCACAGGCAGGTGTCGATTCCGCGGGTCAGGATGAGCAGATTGCCGGAGATCTCGGACCGTATCCGGGAGGGAATCATGAGTCTTCCTTTTTCATCCACCGAGTTCCGAAATTCGCCGGTAATCATCCCTTTGTTACCACATTCTCCTAAAGTTTCCCACTTTCTCCCACAGTTATTTATACTATCGTTAAAACTCGGGATGTCAATCTATTTATGGTAGATTTGGATGCCCGTATCGGGGGGAATGGGGGAAATAGTACATGCATGTTAAGCGGTATGCGTCTTTATCGGAAAAAATGCGGAAAAACGATCATTTTTCGCTCAAGTCCGGACGCGAGGCCCTGCCGGAATGTCACGCCTTCGGCCCGGGCTCCGGTCTGCGGAATATCCGGTAATCGATGTCGGGAAAAACGACGTTTTTCCGCTCCAGCTTCGTCAGCCACTCGGTGCTCACCGCTCCGGAACACAGGGCGTCGTAAATCTTCGTGAAGTTGCAGAGGTGCTCCGTCAGGCGGCGGTTCGCGTACGGGACCGTCGTCCCGGTGTGCATGATGAACGGCCAGTCGGAGGCCTGGCTAAGGAGCACTTCCCGGGCGGCCTGATTCAGGGCGCGGCCTTTCAGCCCCTTCTCGTTCGGGTACCGTTCCACGAGTTCGGTCATTCTTTCCACCGCCCGGTGTGTATGGCGGTACACCCAGTCGTTGCTGCCGTCCAGCCAGACCTCGGAATACCCCTTGTTGCCCCAGCTCGAGAAGGCGGGGACCGAGGTCTGGTTTTCCGGATGGGCTTTCATATAGTCCGACGGGAAGATCGCCTCTATCTCGTCGGTTTCCCGAAGCTTCCGGAACAGGACCTCCAGCCACGCCGGCCCTTCGAACCACCAGTGTCCGTACAGCTCGGCGTCGAAGGGACAGGTGATCAGGGGCGGCCGGTCCATGAATTCGCCGAGGCGCTTTATCTGCTTGAGCCGGTTGTAGATGAAATTCTGCGCGTGCTCCTCGGTCTTGCGCCGGGCGGCCTCGGGAACATAGGGCGTTTTATCGTCGGTTTTGCCGGTGATGGCGTAATATTTGAATCCCGTGCAGATCCGCAGGTTCCCGTCCTGGATATACGGGCCTATGTAGTCCAGGGGGAGGTCGAAACCGATGTCCCGGTAAAATTCCCGGTAGGAAAAATCCCCGGGATAGCCTTCCTCGGACGACCACACCGCGTTAGCCGATGCCAGGTCACGTCCGAAAGCGACGACTCCGTTCGGGCAGGAAAGCGGACCGTACACGCCGTTTTTCGGCCTGTCGTCGGCGAACAGTATCCCGTGGGTGGCGACGAAGAAATACCGCGCGCCCGCCTCCTTCAGGTGATTCTCCAAGCCCGGATAATAACCAAACTCGGGAAGCCAGAAGCCTTTGGTCGGAGTCCCGAAGACACGGTAATGGGACTGCACGGCGAGCTGCACCTGGGCCCTGACGGCCTCGGGATAAGCTTCATATAAAGGAAGATACGCATGGGTTGCGCAGGATGTGATGAGTTCGAGCCTTCCCTTTTTCTGGAAGTAGTCGAACCCCTTCACGATCCTTTTTCCGTATTTTTCGACGAAATCCCTGAGGTTCTCCGCGAAGAAATCCCGGTACATCCGTGCCAGCGGATGAAAGTGTTCGTCCCCCGCGGTCCTGCGGATTTCCTTTTCCCCCAGCTCCATCAGCGAATGGAGGTGCCTGATGTACCGCTCCTGCAGGAGTTCGTCTTCCAGCATCGCCGTCAGGGTCGGTGAAATCGATATCGTCAGCTTGAAGGGGACACCGTCGGTCTCCAGACGCTCGAAAACTCTGAGAAGGGGAAGATATGTTTCCGATATCGCTTCGAACAGCCACAGCTCCTCGAGAAATTTCTCGTATTCCGGGTGCCGGACAAAAGGAAGATGGGCATGAAGAACGAAAGAGAGATAACCTTTGCTCATCAGGAATTAACCTCGCCGCGCTTTTTAAAGAAAACCATCTTCATGGAGTGTACTTATTCTCTGGGGTATCGTTTTTTTCGGGGCGAAAACATCGAGATTTTCCACACCCGAAAGGGACAGGATCGTATCCAGGGGGGTCCCGTCCTTCAGGGCCAAATCCTCCCGTGTGACTCCCCGGGGGACCCGGATCGTGTTCGACCGGCCGATGACTTTTTCGGCGTTCCTGCCCTGGAAAACCAGCTCGACACAGTAGAAGGAATCCTGCTCGGGTATATTCACATACCAGCTTGAGTCGTCGGGTCCCAGCGGGATGTCGTAGGCTTCGAGCACCGACCCCGGCGCCGCATCCGCCGTGCCGCTCCTGAGCCGGAGAACACGGAGCAGCGCGGTATCCGCCTCGTATTCCTTTTTCATCGCCCGGAGGGACTCGCCCTTGACGTCCCAGTACACGAAGGCCCAGTAGGGGTCCCGAAGCATCATGACCACCCGCATCGCATTGTAGCGCTCCGGCAAACCGCAATCCCCGGAGTTCTCGGCCAATCCGAAATCCTCGGAGAAGGAGACGTCGTATTTTTTCTGCTGTATTCTGACGGGATTGTTGTTGCGTGATTCCCGGTCCTGCTTCTTGTCCTCGTATATTTCAAGCAGCAGGTCGATAAGGAGGATTTTTTCCACATCGTCCGGAACATCGATTCCTTCCTGCTCCGCGACTTTCTTCAAAGACTCGAACGGCAGAGCTTCGAGACGTTCGCGAGTCATCAAGACCTCCGATTCTGAGCTCGTAAAGTCATCCTAGAGAAACGCCGGGATGATGTCAAGTCCCGGGAAGTTCCCGGGAGGAAGTCGGCTTTCCGGAATTTATTTTCTTATCCAGAAAAGCATTACATCGCCGAAACCGAAAACTTTCGCGAGACGGTCGACGGGGTCCTTCATCCACCCGGGGGCGAGTCCCCGGGCGATGCCGCCCCATGTCCTTGTCCGCAGAACGGTGAACCCCGCCGACCTCACAAGCCGGGACAAGCCCCGGCGGTCGAAAAGGTGGAGGTGATCGGCGATGCAGGACCTCCATCTTTCCCGCAGAAGCCGGGCCTGAAGCCCGTCCCGGTTCGGGGTGACGATGACCGCCGTACCCCCGGGAACGAGGAGCCGGTACACCTGCGCCAGAAGGCCGCCGGGGTCCGGCACATGCTCGATGAGATGGGAAAAATGGACCAGGGAAAACGAGGAGTCCGGAAATTCGGATTCCTCCAGCGGCCCGATGAATATCGGGAGTCCGCGTTTTTCGATGCCGAACCGGGCGGCGGGACCGCAGATCTCCACCCCCTGGACCCGCCATCCCCGGTTCCGGAAATGGGCGAGGAGCCGGCCGGTGGCGCATCCGATGTCGAGAAAGGCCCCCGCGGACTTCGGGCCCTCCTCCCAGGACGGAAAGCCGATGTCCTCGAAACCCAGCAGCATGAGGCGGAAAAAGGCTTCCTCGTTCGCCATTTCATAGGAAAAATACTCGTCCCGGTAGCGGGCCCGCAGATCCTCGAACAGCGGCTGAGGGTTCTGGTAGACATGACCGCAGTCACGGCACCGCCGGAAGGCGAAGGCGCCGCAGTCCCGGTAAAGGGCTCTCCGAAAGGACCCGCAGACCGGGCAGGGAATTTCCCGCAGCCTTTCGGGGCCGGGAGACGTCGAAAAGGTCTTCATTTCAGCTAGTTGACCCGGAACTGGAATGACTGGGACCTTTCATTGCCCGCGAAATCCCGGACGCTGATTTCCAGGTTGGCGATACCCTTCTTCAGCTGAACGGCGCCGAGCTTCATCCGGAAATCGTCGGCGTACACCGCGGAGTACGAAAGATCGGGGGAAGGATAAATCCGGGGAACGCCGTCCTTGTCCTTCACCGCGTCGAACGCGAACTGGAACGTTTCCTGCCCGTTCAGGTACACGGCGATCCGGTAGGGCGCCGTGGGACAGAAGTAACGCACGAAGTAACTGGGATCGTAAATCTGGGCCGACACCTCCCAGGTTCCGCTCGCCGCCGGCCCCGGGGCGGGCAGCCGCATCGAGGCGTTCTTCGCCGATAACGTCACGTTCGAAATCACCGGCCGGGATTTTTCCTCCACCGGCGGCAGGATCAGGTAGGGATTCACTATCTGGCCCACCGCCGCGTCGATGACCATCAGGAAAAGCCGCGCTCCTTCGGTGTAACCCGATTCACCGATGGCGCCGATGACGTCGGCCTCTCCGAAGGTTTTCCTGCCGCCGGCGAGGATATCCGGAGACAGGTCCACGTGGCCGTACAGGGAACGGATGTTCCTGCCGTGTTCGAGCACCGCGTACGAGCCGAGGCCCGAGGGCAGGCCCGCGGGATCATCCCCTTCCGCGCGATAAAACACCAGTTCCCCCGCCTCGATGGGACGCACGGCCGCGCCTTTTCCGGCGATGCCGACCCCCCGGTGAAAACCGCCGACGAAACTCTGCCCGAACGTGGCGACCACCGTTTTCTGTTCCACCGGCCACTGATACCCTTCCGCCGGCGCAAGAAAGAGGGCCGCCAGGCAGAGGGTTGCCGCGATTCTTCCGGCCATCATCCGACCCTCACGGCGATATGAAACAGACGGGCTCCTAGACCGAGCAGGATGTCGTCCCCCGACCTTCGGAGAAAGAACGACGGGTCCCGGGGAAACCCGAAACGCATCACCTGTTTCCCGGACGGCAGGAAGGCTGTTAAAAAGAACCTGCCGTTTTCTTCGGTCAGCGCTAAAAGCAGTTCCTGGGCCGGACTTTCCGCCAGCGCGCGCACCGTCCCCGGCAACGACACGGCGGCGAAACGCTTCGAACGAGGATCGAAAACCCCCGCACCGCCGGGCTGTTCCGTCACGAAATAATGGGAAGACGTGAAAAAGCCGCCCTTGACCGGGCGCCTGTAATCGCTGGAAAGGTCCCGGGAAACCAGAAGACGGTACGTCTTTCCCGTCTTCTCGAATACGGATAGCTTCTGCGGGCCGATTCCCCCGACGGAAGCGACATATCTGTCGTCACCCGTTACGGCCGTCTGCAGAGTCACGGGATAGTTTCCTTTCGCGGGGGGTGAAACGAAGATCTCCGCGCCGTCCTCCCCGATCACCCGGAACCCGCCGTCCAGGAATCCGATGGCTACCGCCGAGCGGCCCGCGTCCACGGTGGTTATAAGGGCAGGGAATTTGCTTTCCCATTCCAGGTCGCCGTTCACCGTCCATTCGGAAAGCGCGAAACCCTCGGGGGAGATCAGGAAAAGACGTTCGCCGCGGATGAAAGGGTATCCGCTGCCGGGAATCGTGCCGAGGAAGCCGCCGTCCGCCCTGCGGACCATCAGGTTGCGCGGCAGGGCGGTGTAGGAGATGAAAAACTCGTCGTGCACGGCGGCGCCGTAGCCGATTCTCTCCCGGAAACGGACCGCGCCGCCCGCGTCGACGTACCCCACGTGGCCGTTCAGGCTGTATCCCGCAGTTTTAGCCCCGGGATCCGGCTGCACCGTCCCGGCGGCGGCGTCCGTTTCCGCCGTCCAGCCCGGCACGGCCAGAAGCTCTTTTCCCAGGGGATACGGGAAAATGAACTGATACGCGAAAACGCCGACCACCGCGGCGATGCCGTACAGCCGTCTCTTGCCGCCTTTCATGGATTCACCTTATACTACCGTCGGAAGGCTGTCAACGAAAGGGAGATTGCGATGGAAGAAGCGGAACTCATGAGCGCCGCCCGCCGGGCGGCGGAAAAGGCCTACGCCCCCTACTCGCGCTTCCGCGTGGGGGCGGCCCTGCTTTTGTCCGACGGCACCGTGGTCCCGGGAACCAACGTGGAGAACCGCTCGTACGGATTGACGAACTGCGCGGAAAGAACGGCCATTTTCACGGCAGTCGCCGCCGGCAGGCGGGACTTCACCGCCCTCGCGGTCGCCTGCCCCGACGCGGAGTATCCCGTGTCACCCTGCGGCGCGTGCCGGCAGGTATTGAGCGAGTTTACCGATCCGGATTTTCCGATTTATTTCGCCGGCGGACGGGGCGGAACGGTGAGCACGACCACAGGGGAGCTTTTCCCCCATGACGCGCTGCACGAGCTCGCGGATTAGGCCCGCTGCTCCCCCCCCGCGCGATGTGAGAACTTCTTTCCTTCTATCCGCTTGTCGTCATCGTCCATCTTCTGGGTCCACACCTCGATCTTCTTGCGGGTCGTTTCCACGTTTTCCGTCTCTCCCAGAATAGCATGAAGCCTTTTGATGGCCGACAGATAGCTTATGGCGAGTTTGAAATCGTCGAGCCGGAGGGTGGAAAGCTCGTATTTCTGCCGGTATCTGTCCGCCGCCTTCTGCAGCAGTTCCTTCGTCAGGTTCAGGTGACCGACCCGCGCCTCGTACCCGTCCGCCCGGGGATCGAGACCCGCGACCAGCGTTTTCATGTTGATCAGGTTTTTCGTCACCGTGGCGAACCGTCCCTCCAGCTCGACGAAAGACCATTTCCACTTGGAGTTGCTGCCGAATCCGTCGATGACCGACTGGATCGTGTAGCCGAGCTTGCGGATAAGAGAGTAGCGTTTATCGTCCTCGAAACCCTCGATCTCCTCGAGTTTTTCCTTTATCTCCGAATAGGGCACGTCTATCGCGCCCGTCACCACGTCCTCGAGATAGATGATGCTTTTGTAGCATATCTTCCGCGCCTCGTTCAGGAAATTCTCGTTCTTGATGGCCAGCAGGGCGAGGGACAGCTCGTTCAGAAGGACGTAATACGAAGCGAGGTTCAGGTTTTCGTCGGCCAGGGTCAGTTTTTTGTACGCCGCACCGGCAGGATCCTTGTCGATGAGGGCAAGGATGCTCTTTTCCCGGGTCAGGATGGTGTCGAGGACCTGTTTGTACTCTTTCACCTTCTCGAAATAATGTTTTTTCGCCTCGTCGCTTATTTTTCCCATACCGCGTATTTCTGGAGCAAATTCTCCGCGTGGCTGAGTGACGCCGCTCCTTCCGGCTCGCCGGAGAGCATGCGCGCCACCTCCTTGATCCTTTCCGGGCCTTCGATAGTCTTAATATCGGTATAAGTTCGTCCCTGATCGACATTTTTTTCAACCAGAAGGTGGGCCGAGGCCTGTGCGGCGATGGAGGCAAGATGGGTGATGACCAGGACCTGCTTGCTCCGGGACAGGCGGCGCAGGAATTCGCCCACAGCGACCGCGACCTCGCCTCCGATGCCGGAATCGATTTCGTCGAAGACGAGACAGCGGATATCGTCGGATTCGGCGAGGATGGTTTTGATGGCCAGCATGACCCGGGAGAGTTCGCCCCCCGAGGCGATTGAACGCAGGGGTTTCAGCGGCTCCCCCGGATTCGGGGAAATGAGGAACGACACGGAGTCGATACCCGAGGGTCCGCACACCGGCCTGCCCTGGGGGGATTCCTTCCGCTCCACGAGGACCTGAAACCGGATTTTCCTCATTCCCAGCGCGCCGAGGGCCTTCTCGATTTCCCCCTGCAGCCGCGCCGCCGCGGCCCTGCGCGCGTCCGAGACGGAGACGGCTTCGGCGAAGAGGGCGCTCTCGGCCTTTTCTATTTCACCCTTGAGCCGCGTCTTTTCCTGGTCGTAATTCTCGATCCCCTCGAGTTTTCTTTTCGCCTCGTCCCGGTACGCCAGCACGTCCGCCGCGGTGGCGCCGTACTTTTTTTTGAGTTTGTGTATCGCGGCGAGACGCTCCTCGACGGCCTCGAGCCTGTCGGGATCGAAATTCGAGACTTCGCCGGCCTTGACGGTTTCGACCACGTCCTCGAGTTCGAAAAAGAGATTTTCCAGGCGTTTCGCGGGTTCGGCGAGGCGTTCGTCGATCGCCGCGGCGGACTTCAGGGACGACAGACCCCTTCTCAGAAAGCCCACGGCGCCGCCTCGGTTTTCAGCGAGCCGGTCCATGACATCGGCCATCAGAGCCGAAAGCTTTTCATGCTCCTGAAGAATTTTTCTTTCCTTCCCGAGATCCTCTTCCTCGTCAGGCCGGAGCGCGGCCTTCCCGATCTCGTCGACCGCGAACGAAAGAAGCTCGAAGTCCCTCTCCCGGTCCCGCTCCGCCGCCGTCAGGGCGTCCCAATTTTTCTTCATCTCCGAAAGGTTCGAAAATGCGTCGGCGAAGCCGGCGACCCGTTCGGAAAGCCCGCCGTAGCGGTCGAGAAACCGTCGGTGGCTGTCCTGTGAAAAAAGCGACTGATGCTCGTGCTGGCCGTGCAGGTCGACGAGAAGGGAGGAGAACCCCTGAAGATCCCCCAGCGAAACCGGGGCGGACCCGATGTACACCCCGCCGCGGCCGGAGCGTTTCACCACCCGCCGGATGACCACGGCGCCGTCCTCGACGGAGATGTCCCGGTCCCGCAGCCACTTTTCCGCATCCGCGTTTCCGCTCACGCGGATGACTCCGGAGACTTCCGCTTCATCCCTGCCCGTCCGTATGATGTCCGGCTCGGCCTTGGAGCCGAGGATGAGTCCCAGCGCGCCGATGAGTATCGATTTTCCCGCCCCGGTTTCACCGGTGAGGACGCAGAAGCCGCCGGGGAATCTGACGGACAGCGCGTCGATGAGGGCGTAATTCCTGATGTGCAGTTCCTCAAGCATCGGGGCCTCCCGACCAGCCCAGCTTTTCCTTCAGCACCGCGTAAAACGTCCGCCGGTCGGTCTGCACGAGGCGGATTTTCTTTTCTCCGACGGTTACGGCTATCCTGTCGTGTTCCTGGAGCCGGAAAACCGTCTGGCCGTCGGTAGTCAGGATGATTTCCGTTCTCTGGCCGCCGTCGACGCTGATCGTTATTTCCTCCTTCGGAGGTATCACCAGCGGTCTGTGGGCCAGCGTGAAGGGACAAATCGGGATGAGCAGCATGGCCTCCATTTCTGGATGGAGAATGGGCCCGCCGGCGGCGGCCGAATACGCCGTGGAACCCGTCGGGGTGGATACGATGACACCGTCTGCCCGATACCGAACGATCGGCAGCCCCGACAGACAGGCGGAAAGATTGACGAGTTTGGAAATTCCCGCCGACGAAACGACCATGTCGTTAAGCGCGGTCTGATTGAAGACTTCCTTTCCCCCGCGGTGAACCCGGACCCTGAGCAAAACCCGTTCCCCGATCCGGAGCGACCCCCGCAGGTACTTCTCGAAGGCGTCCCGCCATTCCTCCTTCGCTATTTCGGTGATGAAACCGAAATTTCCGAGGTTGACGGGAAGGATGGGAATGTTCCTGTCCGCGAGAAGACGGGCGCAGAAAAGAACCGTGCCGTCGCCTCCCAGCGAAAAAGCCAGATCGTGGTCCCCTATGGGCGGAATGTCGGGTTTGCCGCGGAAGCAGAGGACGGTGACAAGGAGTCCCCGTTCCGTCAGGTAATCCCGGATCTGATCGACCAGCCCGTCCGCGTCGTCTTTTGCGAGGTTTGCGATGATCAGGACCTTTGAAACGCTCCGGGGTTTGCTCATTGTCCTTTCCACTATAATCGGCCGCCCGGCACCCTGTAAAGAAGTATTACGGGAGAGTGGCGAGAGTTCTCTCGATCTGCTGAATTCCCGGCTTCGTCAGGGTCGGGTACAGCGGAAACAGCAGGCATCGCAGGAAAAGGGCCCGGGCGGCCGGCCAGGCACCCTCTTCCGCCTGGGCGGGATCGGCAAGCGCCGAGTCGGCGAATGCGGGCCGGGTTTCCAGCCCCCTCTTCCGCGCATAAGCCTGCACGTCCTTCATACCCGATTCGAGGACCACCGGAAATGAAAAGTGGATGTTTTCCCCCTCTCCCTTCTGGATAAGCATCCTGTGCCGGGACTGCATCACGGCGCGGGAAAAAACCGCTGCGATTTCCTTCCG
>CAZGUL010000055.1:2942-11244 GCA_964529055.1 uncultured Spirochaetaceae bacterium | reverse complement strand
TCATCCGCGTCGTGGGGCCGGACATCGACGAGATCCGCAAGGTCATGGTGGTGAAATAGGGAGCATATGCGATGTGCCGCTTCGTTAACGATGCCCGTGACATGAAGCTCGCCCGTGAAGACCCGGGCGAGGCCGTGCGAGTGAGTTAAAGGCGCGGCACATCGCATATGCTCCCCTGGGGCGGGGACTGTCTTTTCAGGAAGACAGGTGCCGCTTCGCCGGCCAAGGCGGTGAAAGCCGCGCGCCGCGGGGACGCGGCTTGGCCTAGGAATACTCCGGAGGCGCGGCGTTTTGGATGTGCGCCCCTGGGGTGGGTGCTTTTGTTTCAGGAAGACGGGTGCCGGAGGGCGGCGTTTTGCATGTTCGCCCCCGGGGCGCGGACGTTTACCAGCCGGAGATGTCCAACGGCTCCCCGGTTTCGGCGGAACGGTGCAGGGCGACACCCACCTTCGTGCTTTCCACTCCCTGCCACGCTGAGGCGTACCTTCCCTCCAGTTCCTTCAGATCGTGCCCTTCCCGGAGATGGTTCAGGTTCTCCACGAAGTCGCAGATCGAGTCGCTGAAGTAGCCCTTCTTCACCGGGGAGCCGGCCTTGTCGAAGCTCCGGTACATCATTCCCAGGTTCGGTGTTTCCATTCCCTTTCGCGTCGTGCAGCCCCGGGCGCCCCGGTACTGGCTGTTTACTTCCATGAAGCCTTCGGTCCCCACCAGTTTGACGCCCTGCCGGACGATGGACTCGTGGGTGTTGGGAAGAATCACGCATGTGTCATAGGTGATCACCGCGCCGTTCGCGAAAGTCACCTGGGTTTTCAGCGAATCGTAGATGTCGATGCCCATGGAGGAAAGCTTGCCCTTGAAGCCCGCGGCGCTCACCTTGACGGGCTTCGGGCGGTCCATCAACCAGTAGGTCAGGTCGATCATGTGGATGGCCAGGAACCAGCCGGGAGAACCGTTCGCGTTCCAGGCTTTCTTGCCGATCATGTCGGTGCCGACCCGCAGGACGTCCTCCATCCAGCAGTAGCCGTACTGGATCGTGCCGAGCTCGCCTTCCTCGATGCGGAGCTTCAGGTCGATGTGGTAGGGATCGAACCGCTTGTGGAAATCCACCTGCAGCAGCAGCCCTTTCTCGTCCGCCTTCGCGGCCATTTTCTTCGCTTCGTCCACGCTCGTCGCCAGGGGTTTTTCCACCAGCACCGGAAGTCCTGCGTCAAGGCAGTCCATGACGACCCGGTAGTGCAGGTGGTCGGGCGTCACGACCGTGGCGGCGTCGAGTCCCGCCTCTTTTATGAGAGTGTTGTGGTCCGGGTAGCCCCTGACTCCGTACCGCGCCTCGATTTCCGCCCGCTTCGCGGGATCTATCTCCGCGAATCCGGCGACACTCACGTCGCCGATATATTTTTCCCGCTGTTTCAGCGCCTCGAAATGATTCAGGCCGTAGAGGCCCGCCCCGACGATGCCTATCTTTATCATGGTCCCAGTATACGCCGCCCTGCGGGAATGTCAACTTCCATCACGCCGGAGAAAAATGAATTGACAACCGAAAATCCGTCGCTTACGATTGTACTATAAAAGGAGGCTGCCATGAAAAAGGTGGTGATGTGCGCGGTGGTCCTTTCCCTTCTGCTGACTTCGGCTTTCGCCGGCGGAGGCAGGGAGGCTCCAGCGGCGGCGAAGGCCGCGCCTGTCGAGTTGAAGTGGTATCAGCCGGAACCGGCAGGCCACCCCTGGACGGATGTGGGCCAGCTCATCTGCGACGAGGTGACGAAGAGGAGCGAAGGCCGGCTCAAGCTGGTGCAGTACCCTGCCGGAACCCTGGGGACCCAGGCCCAGGCGGTGGAGATGCTCAGGATGGGTTCCCTCGCGTTTCTGACTTCAGGCCCCTCGATTCTGAACAACTTCGACGAGGACGTGCAGGTCTTTTCCGCCCCTTACCTGTTCCGTGACCGGGAACACGCCTACAAGTCTTTCAATCTGCCGTGGGTGCAGACCCTGTTCAACGACAAGGTCCTGAAGAAAAGCGGCGTCAGGACCATCGCGTTCTGGTATTTCGGGGAGCGCAACGTGACGACCCGGAACAAGGAGGTCAGGACTCCGGAGGACCTGAAGGGCCTCAAGGTCCGGTCCATGGACATTCCCGTCTGGAAGAACGTCGTTTCGAGCCTCGGTGCGAGCCCGACTCCCATCAACTTCAGCGAGTTGTATCTCGCACTGCAGACGGGGGTCGTGGAAGGCCAGGAAAATCCGATTCCGACGATCTACGCGCAGAAATTCAACGAAGTCCAGAAATACATCATAATGACGAAGCATGTCGTCCACCTGGGAAGCGTGCATGTATCGGAACAGATCTGGCAGAAATTCTCCGAAGCCGACCGTGCAATGATCATGAAGGTGTTCGAAGAATACAGACCGGAGATAGACAAGAGGATGGACGAGAAGATCGAGTCCGCGACGAAGGAAATGGTCGCAAAGGGCGTGATCATCGTGACTCCGGACCTCGCCGCCTTCAAGGCCCACGCGGAAACCGAGTTCATGAAGGTGTACGGCGCGAAGTGGGGCGGGATCATCAAGGAAATCCAGGCGATCCGGTAACGGCAGCCGAAGTTCCGTGTCGGGGGAAACCGCCGTGAGCGGTTCCCCCTTTTTTTGCCGGCCGGTCGGCCGGCGGGAGGGCCCATGGGCGCGATAATAAGGATTTTACGTCGCGCGGAAGACTACATCACTCTTTTCTTTTTCGTTCTGATGAACGTGTTCATGCTGCTTCAGCTCTATTCCCGGTTCATCATGAAGGATCCCTTCGTCTTCACCGAGGAAGTCGCCCGTTATTCGTATGTCTGGATAACCTTCATCGGAATGGCCATGGCGACGAAATCTTCGGACCACATCCGGGTGGATTTTTTCGTCGGTCTGCTTCCGCCGGGGATCCGGGCGGTACTCGGAAAGGCTGTGCTGGCGGTGAGCCTCGTAATCCTCGTTTTCCTCGGATACCTGGGGGTCCGTTTCATGATTTTTTCCCGCATGAACGTTTCCGCGGCGCTGAAGATTCCTCTGAATCTCGTCTACCTCTCCTTTCCGCTGGGCTGTCTGCTCGCGGCCGTCCGCACGGGGATGTCCCTGTTTTCGCCGGGAATACCGAGATGATCCTGGCGCTCATGTTCGCCGTCCTGGTCGGCATGCTTGTCGCGGGTTTTCCGATCTACCTGTGCCTCACCGGGGCGTCCCTGGCGTACTTCGTCCTTTCGCCCGACCTTAATCTGCTTCTCGTCGTGCAGCGAATCGTCACGGCGCCGGACTCGTTCACCCTCCTGGCCGTGCCGTTCTTCATCTTCGCCGGCCAGGTCATGAACACGGGAGGGGTCACGGAGCGCATCTTCGCCTTCGCCCGGAACCTGGTGGGCCATTTCCGCGGCGGCCTGGGATACGTCAACGTGCTTGCGAGCGTCATCTTCGCCGGCATGTCCGGATCGGCCCTGGCCGATGCGGGGGGGCTCGGGCTGGTGGAAATAAAGGCCATGCGGGACGACGGCTACGAGGACGATTTCTCGATCGGCGTCACCGCCGCCTCGTCGACGATCGGCCCCATCATACCGCCGAGCATACCCTTCGTGATCTACGGCGCCATAGCGAACGTGTCCATCGGGGGGTTGTTCATCGGGGGAATCGTCCCGGGCCTTCTGATGGGAGCGGCGCTGGCTGTAATGGTGTACGCCTTCGCGAAAAAGCGGGATTATCCCCGTGCCCCCCGGGCGACCCTCGGAGAGCTTTTCGCGTCGCTGAAGAATTCCTTTCTCGCCCTGCTGATGCCCCTGATCATCATCGGCGGCATCTGGTCCGGGTTCTTCACTCCCACCGAATCGGCCTTCGTCAGCATAATCTACGCGCTCATCGTGACAGGCTTCGTTTACCGGGAGCTGTCGCTCAAAAACCTGACGACCCTGGCGATCGAGACCATCCGCATCGTCGCCCCGTCGATCATGATCGTGGCCTCGGCGAGCCTTTTCGGCTGGATCATGAATTACGAGAAGATCGACCGGCTCCTCATCGATTTCATCCTCGGGATATCGACGAACAAATGGGTGATACTCCTGATCTTCAACCTGCTTTTTCTCGTTCTCGGCATGTTTCTGGAAATCATCGCGGTCATCATGCTGGTGCTGCCGATTCTCCAGCCGATAACGCAGATCGTCGGCATCCACCCCGTCCACCTGGGGGTCGTCATGGTCCTGAACCTGATGATCGGTCTCCTGACCCCGCCGGTGGGATTCGTCCTCTACATCTTGTCGTCCACGACTAAGAGGTCGTTCAATTACGTCGTATCGGCGTGCATTCCGTGGCTGGTGCCCCTTGTCGCGGCCCTCGCGCTGGTGACCTACGTTCCCGAGCTGGTGCTTTTCCTGCCGAGACTGCTGGGCTTTCTGTAGCCTTCCTTACCGGTCCCGGAAAAGCAGGTTCAGGCACGAGCCGGCGATCCGGACCGACCGCAGGACGAATCCCCTGGCGCCCTGGGTGAGGCGGAGCGTTCGGTCGGCCGTGCAGGAGGCGCAGCGCGTTTTCGTCCGGAGGCCGTGGCGCCACACGCAGACCCTGCTCGTGAAGAGGGGCGGCTCGAAATCGCCGTACGCGCCCGCGGGCGGGTACGGCTCCCGTCCTGCCGGCAGGGCCTCGGGGTCCTCGACCCAGGGATAGTAAAACGCGAGACGGGGAACGAGGCCGGGCAGCAGTTCCCGTGTCCGGCGGTTCGCCACGTAGAGGCCGTAATCGATGAAGAACCCGACGGCTTCCGTTCCGGCGAAGGCGGAAACAAGCCCGAAGTGCCCGGGATTCCCGAGTCCGACGACGATGCGGGCTTCGGGCCGGTCCCGGAGGACCCGGCGCACGAAATCCTCCGCCGCCTCGAGATAGGGCCCGGGATCGAACAGCACCGGCGCGAGGGGAAGGTACATCCGGCCGTCCTCCCCGGCGAAAAGGTCCCCGGGAGAAAGCCGCGAAAAATCGGTCACGAAGGGTATGCCGTCCCTCCCGCCCCGGAGGAGGTCCCGCCGGGGCGGCGCCGTCAGCTGCCCGGCCGGCGTGTGCTGCCGGGGCCTCATCGTGGCGGCCGCCTCGCCAGGAACGCCGCCGGGTCCCGCGACCCCCGAACCGGGCGCCGGCGGCCGCGTGTCAGCCGCCGCGGCGGCCGCGTTTTCTTTCGCCGCCGCGGAATGTTCCTCCAGGCGGGAATAGAAAATCCGGCGGATTTCGTTCAGCGCGGCGGGGTTGAGATATATCCCGTCCGGAGCGAGCCCGCTCCCGTTTTTCATGGCGAACCGGCGGACGGCGAAACGGGAATCCCCGGGAGGGGAAAGGCGGTTCTCCGCGATCTCCGCGAAGGGCCGGGGGACACGCGCGTCGTGAAAAACAACGGAAAAGGATTGTTCCAGGCGGGGAAAAATCCCCGCGGGAGACTCCGCCGAGACGACGATTCCGTCGGGAAGGAGCCGTATTTCCACGTCCACGGGAATCCGCTTCGCCGGCAGGCCCCGCCCGATTTCCGGGGTTTTCGTGTCGTGGGAGGAGGTTTTGTACACCTCCGTCCCCGGCGGGGGAACGATGGCGCAGGGGATGAAAACCTCGTCCCCGGCCCGGGCGGCTGCGGTTCTTCCGCCCCGGATTTCCAGCGATTCCACGCCGAACCGGACGGGCTCCCGGGGGAAATCCGCGGCTTTGTCCGCCCCGTTCCCGCCTCCGTCCCCGGCGGGCGGGAAAAACTGAAGACCGTCCCTGACCGCCAGGTCCTCCCGGAGCCTGATGACGAATCCCGGCCTGCTTCCGGCGCGCGCCGGCGTGACGGTCCCCGCGGGAATGCCGAGATGTCCGGGATAATCGGGATTCAGAAGATCGACGCCTCCGTTTCCGTGCAGGTGCCCGGGGGTGGGGCGGCGGGAAAAAATCGTCCTTGCTTTCCGGAAAGCCGCATCCGCGTCTTCCCGGCGCTTCCCGTCCAGGAGTGCCCGGTAGTACGCGGTGACCGCAGCGACCCACGCCGGCGGCTTCATTCTTCCTTCGATTTTGAACGCGTCGACTCCGGTGTCCCGGAGCCGCAGAACATCCTCTCCCGCCGCGAGGTCGTTGCAGGAAAAATAAAAGCCTTTCTCCCCCGCGGCGACGGGCCCCTGGCCGGCGGCCTCGAACCAGCCGCGGCATATCTGCGCGCACTCGCCGCGGTTTCCGGAACGGCCCAGCATCATCCCCGACGCGAGGCAGAGGCCGGAAAAGGAGTAGCACAGGGCCCCGTGGATGAAGACTTCGATTTCCATGTCCGGGTGGTCCTTCCGGATGCGGCCGATCTCGTCGAACGACAGCTCCCGGGACAGGATGACCCGGCGTATCCCCAGGGTCTCCAGGAACGCGACGCCGGCGGAGTTGTGGATTCCCATCTGGGTGGACGCGTGGACCGGGAGGCGGGGAAAATTCCTTCTGATCATCCCGCAGAGCCCCAGGTCCTGGACGATGACGCCGTCCGCCTCCAGGGACTCCAGGTCCCAGAGCATCTCCGCCGCCCGCCCGAGCTCGTCGTCCCGGACGACGGTGTTCATGGCGGCGTAGACGCGTTTTCCGGTTTTTTCGGCCAGGGCCTTCACGCGGGCGAACTCGTCCAGCGTGAAGTTGCGGGCCGCCTTGCGGGCGGAGAACGCGGACAGGCCGAGGTACAGGGCGTCCGCCCCGCTTCGCAGCGCGTGGACTCCGGCGGCGGGGCTTCCCGCCGGGGCGAGGAGTTCCCCCCTATACCGTTTGTTCGGCGTCGAGCTCAAAGAGTTTTATTCCCTCCTGGGGGAAATAGGTCTTGAGTTCCCGAAGGACGTCCCTGACGACCGCGGCCTCGGATTCCTCGCAATAGATGATGAGCAGGAAATTCTCCTCCGGCCAGATGTGGTCTCCCTGCTTCGGTTCCGAGTCCCCCGCCCCGTGGACGACGGGAACCTTCGTGTATCGTTTTCCGACGTTCCGGTTCTTCAGCAGCTCGAAGAGGTCCTCCTCGATGGAGTGGTTCGCGATTATCTCGAGTTTTTTCATTCTACGCCTCCTCCGCCGGCGGGGCTCTGCGCCTTCATCGTCGTCCTCCGGGTTTCCCGGATCCTCTGCCGCTTCGCCTCGCGCTTCCTCTCCCGTTTTTCGGACATCTCGTTGAACAGGGAATAGACGATGGGTATCAGGAACAGGGTGAAAAAGGAGCTGATGGAGAGCCCGCCCAGCAGCGTCATGCTGATGGGCTTGACCAGGTCCGCGCCTTCACTTTGCACGACGGCTATGGGCAGAAGGCCGAGCACCGTCGTCAGGGTGGTCATCAGGATCGGGCGCAGGCGGTTGCCGCCGGCCTCGACGCAGGCGTCGCGGATGGCAAGCCCCCTCTTGCGCAGCAGGTTCGTGTAATCCACCAGAACGATGCCGTTGTTGACCACGACCCCCGCAAGCGTCACGATGCCCACCGCGGTGAAGGTGCTGAAATTCGTTCCCGTCAGGACGTGAATCAGGATGACGCCGATCAGTGTCAGCGGAATCGTGAACATGATGATGAAGGGGTCCAGGAACGATTCGAACTGGCTCGCCATGACGCCGAAAACAAGCGCCACCGAAATGATCAGGATGATGACGAGCTTTCCTCCGTACTCCATCAGGTCGGCGTAATCGCCGGAGAACTCGATGGTGTAGGTGTCGTCGGCGGGAATTTCCCGGGCTATCAGGCCGCGGATCTTCGTTTCCGTCTTGTTCAGGTCGGTCTTCGGCACCACCCCCGCCGTGACGTGGATGACCCGGGTCTGGTTTTCCCGGTTGATGTTGACGGGCCCCGTGGTCCTCTCGAGGCTCGCGAAGCTGGCCAGCGGGATCCTCCGTCCCTGGGGATTCATGACGAAAATCCTGTTCAGGTCCGGGATGGCGTCCCGGTCCCTGGGGTCCAGAATGACGACGATGTCGTACTCCGATCCCTTCTCCCTGAATTTCGACGATTCGATGCCGTCGATGTTGGCCCGGATCTCCGCGCCGATGGACGCGATGTTGAGTCCCAGGTCGTAGGCCCGGTCGCGGTTGATGAAGATCTCCACCTGCGGCAGGCCGTCCTTCAGGTCCACCGTCGGCTCCGTGACCTCGGGCACCCCGTCCTTCAGCAGCTCCCGGATTTTTTCGGCGATTGCCTTGCTTTTCGTCAGATCGTCGGACTTGACCAGGATGTCGATGGGCGACGGGTTGCCCCTCGGTCCCCCGCCCTGCTGGAAAGAGAAAACCGCCGACGGGAAATCGTTGAACCGTTTCCGGAGCTTCGCCTTCA
>CAZGUL010000055.1:0-2932 GCA_964529055.1 uncultured Spirochaetaceae bacterium | reverse complement strand
TTCACCGTGTCGGAATTGTCGATGCGTTCGGCGAAGGGAGGCAGGGTGATGGTCAGGCTTCCCTTGTGGGTCTGGTTGCCTCCGAGAAAACCGAAAAACGACCGTTGCCCCGCCGCGACGACGAGCTCCTTGTAGCCTCTGACCTCGTTCTGGACGACGAGTTCGAGCCGCTTCAGGACGGATTCCGTTATGTCCAGCTTCGTCCCGATGGGAAGCTCCACGTTGACCATCACGGTGTCGTCCTGCATGTTGGGAATGAACTCGAAGCCGGTCAGGGGAATCAGGAAGAGGCTTCCGACGAACACGGCGGCGATCCCGAGAATGGTCAGGAAGCGGCGCCGCAGGACGAAGCGGAGCGTCTTTTTGTACAGGCCGTCCATGCCCTCGAAGAACCTGCCCATCCGGTCGTCCAGAATTTTCAGCATCCCCGTCAGGGGCTCCTCCTTGCGGGACGACAGGGGAAGGTAGCGGCTGGTAAGCACGGGGACCAGGAAAATCGCCGTCACCAGGGAGCCGGTGAGCGAGATGACGATGGTGAAGGACAGGCTGGAAAGCATTTCTCCGATCATCCCGAGCTGGCTCTTGAAGATCGCCACCGGCGCGAAGACGACGATGGTGGTCAGGGTGGACGCGGACACGGCGGTTATCATTTCCTGGGTTCCCAGTATCGCCGCCGCGGTGAGCTTGGCCCCCTTTTCCCGGTACCGGTAGATGTTTTCCAGGATGACGATGGAGTTGTCCACCAGCATTCCCACGCCGAGAGCGAGGCCCGTCAGGGTCATCAGGTTCAGTGTCAGCCCCGCGAAATACATCAGCATCAGCGTGACGACGATGGAAACGGGAATGGAAATCCCGATGATCAGCGTGGACTTCAGACTGCGGAGGAAAACGAAGAGGATGACCACGGCGAGCAGGGCCCCCGAAATCGCGGAGGACGAGACCTGCGAGAGGGAGTCCCTGATGATTTTCGTCGTGTCGTGCATGACCTCGATGTTCATGCCGATCGGGATCTCCTCGTTGATTTTCGGCAGCCGGGCCATGACGTTGTCCGCCGTGCGCACCGAGTTCGTCCCGCTCTGCTTCTGCACGATGATGTAGACGCCGGGCTTGCCGTTGATGAAGACCTTGCTTTCCTCCCGGCGGAAACCGTCGTAGACGTTCGCGATGTCCCGCAGGCGGACCGCCCGGCTCGCCTTGGAGTTCGGGTCCACCGCCGCCGTCGCGGACCCCTTGTAGGCCACGACGGTGTTGCGGATTTCGTCCAGGCTCCGGTACTCGCCGCTGGTGCGGATAAGGTAGTTGCGGGACCCTTCCTCGATGCTGCCCGCGCTTACCTGCAGGTTCTGGCCCCGCAGCATCGATGAGACCTGGGTGAGGGTCAGGTTGTAGGCCTCAAGCCGGTTCTGGGGGATTTCCACCATGATGGTCCGGTCGCGGCCGCCGCTCACCGATGTCAGCGACACCCCCTCGACCTGCTCGATCCGTGGCTGGATGATGTTCTCGGCGATCTCCTTCAGTTCCTCCGGGCTCCGGTTGCCCCGGACGACGAGCTGGAGGATCGGTATCATGGACGGGTCGAACTTGAAAATCTGCGGAGTCGTGGATTCCGCGGGAAGAAGGTCCTTGACGATCTCCAGCTTGTCCCGGACGTCGTTCGGCGCCTCGTCCATGTTCGTGCCCCAGGTGAACTCCAGCGTGATCTGGCTGGAACCCTCGGAGGAGACGCTGGTGATCTTCTCGATGTTCGAAACGTTGCTGAGCGCCCCCTCCAGCGGGCGGGTTATCGTTTCCTCGATTTCCTCGGGACCCGCGCCGGCGTAATTCGTGAAGATCAGGAGGACCGGCGGGGAAATCTCCGGGTACAGGTCGATGGCCAGGTCCGAAATCGAGTAGAGGCCGAAGCCGACGATGAGGACGAAAATTATAAGTACCGTGGTTGGGCGCTTTACCGCGCTTCTCGCGATCATCAGGGCCTCCTAATCGAGCCTGTCGGCCGCCGGCAGAGGCGGAACTTCGCCGACAACCTTCACGGCCGATCCGTCTTCCAGAAGGGTCTGTCCGAGGATGACGACCTCCTCGTCCGGCTCCAGGCCGCCGGCTATTTCCAGCTTGTCGTCTATCAGTATCCCCGGGGTGATCTGGCGGCGTTCGACGACGCGGGAGTCGCCTTCCCCGGGCCCGGGCTTGACGACGAAGACGAAGGACGAGCCGAAGCGGCGGACGACGCAGTCCGCGGGGATTTTGACGATTTTATCCTTCTTCTCGGTGACGATCTTGATCGCCGCGAACATGCCCGCCTTGATCCTCCGGTCCGGCTGCAGGAGCCCGATCTTGAGCTCCAGGGTCCGCGTCTGGGGGTCCACGACGGGGCTCACCTCGATGATGCGGGCCGGAAACTTCTCCCCCGGATAGGCCTCGAACTCCAGCACCGCGTCCAGCCCCAGGCGGATCTTCGATATGAAGCGCTCCGCGACGCGGGAGGATACCCGGATCCGGTCGGTGGTGGTGACCCGGGCTATCGGGGTCGCCTGCGTGATGGTGGACCCCACGTTGACGGGAATGTCGGTTATCGTGCCGTCGATGGACGAGCGGACCGGGCTGGCGACGAAAACGGAGCCGGGACGGGACGGATCGACTTCAGCGATGACCGTTCCCTTCGTCACCCTCTGGCCGACGCTGATGGGCAGCCGCACGATCTTTCCGGCTATGTCCGCGAAAAGGTCCACCGTGGAAAGGGTCTCCACGTCTCCGTTCACCTCGATGTAATCTGTTATCTGGCCGAGCACGGACCGGGTGGTGTTGACGGCGAACACCACCGGCGCGGCCTCCCCGACCGGCCGGCCCGGGCCGCCGCCCGCGGCCTTGTCCCTCTAACCCTGTCCGCAGCCGCCGAGAAGGACCAGGACCGCCGCCGCGGCGGTGAACCGCTCCC
>CAZGUL010000054.1:0-11263 GCA_964529055.1 uncultured Spirochaetaceae bacterium | reverse complement strand
GCTCCCCCCTGGGGATGAAGAAAGCCCATCCCCTTTTCATCGACGCCGCGGCTGAGGGCCGCGAAAGCGTGGTCATTTCCGGCGGGGCCGTCGGCATCCAGGTCCGGCTGGACCCCCGGGACCTTATGAGGATTTCCGGCGCCGTTCCGGCGGATCTGACGACCGGTCCGGACGGAGGGGGTTAGCGGGCCGGCTCGTCCCGTCTGCGGTTCAGAAGGTACAGGACCTCCCCCTCCTTCGTGAGGGGAAAGACGACGTCCCTGTAGAAATCGCTGACGGGTTCCGGCGGCAGGAGAACGCGGGTCTTCCGGTTCGACGGACCCTGAATTTTTTCGACCTTTTCCCGGACCCGGTGGATGATTCTTTCCTCCACTTCGGGCCGGGTGAGTTCCCGCAGGATGCCCCCCCGGTCCTCCGCCTCGATCATCTCCCGGTAACGGACCGGGGACGCGCGGTATTTTACCTCGGCGACGTAAAAGGCCCCGTAGTGGATCCTCCGGGCCACCGCCTGGACCGCGTACACGTCGTGTTCCACGCTGGAGCCGTAATGCCCGTCGTAGCCGTTTTCGCAGATCCGCGGGACCAGGGCGAGATATTTTTCCACCACCGCGGGAGTCAGGTTGACCGTGTCGTAATCGGCGATCCTGAGCGGGCTTCCGGAGGGAACGTAGCTCCGGGCGGCCGCGGGAAGTTTCTTATGGAAGGGCCTCTCCTCCGGAACCTTGTAGCGGCCGAACAGGGAGTCCATCTCCTCCTGGCAGCGGAGCCGCAGGGAGAAGAGGCTCGCGCCCGGCTCGTTCTCGAAGCCGCTCCGGCCGGCCTCGTAAATCGACGCGTTCAGACGGAACTGCACCCGGTCGATCAGCTTCTGGATGATCGTTTCCTCCAGGCCCTCCAGAATCGCGGCGATTTCGTCAAGATCGAGGTCCGGTTCCGCCGCCATGCTAGGAGGCTTTTCCGAAACTGCCGGCGTCGGCGAACCAGAGGGGGTCCGGGCAGTCGGGACGTCCGTTGTAGTTGATCGTGATTTCGTCCCCCGCCGGGATGTCGCGCAGGGCCACGATTTCCATCGCGGTGGTGTCGTAGTTTCTGCGGTACACGGCGTTCGGCTCGTAGGAATGATTGTACAGGGATCCGTACCCGAGGAGGATGGCGTTGACCCCGTCCTTCCAGCGGAAGTAATAACACTCCAGCGGAGTGCGGTCTATGTGTTCCGCCTCCTCGCCTTCCTGGAAGGTCAGGCACGGACACTCCTCGATGATTTCGTCCTTGTGAATAACGCGGGCCGCGAAGACGCCCCGGCCTTTCCCGGGGGATTCGGCCACGAAAACGTTCATGCTTTTCATGACAGAAATTGTTATACCCCCGGAGGCCGGGGGCGCGTCAACTACGGCAGTGTGAAAAAAAAGCCCGCCCGGGCAAACCCGGGCGGGCGCATCGTCTGCCTGGCCCCGAGGGCGGGCGGGTCTAGTGGCCGCCGACGTCCGGCAGGTTGCCGTCCTTGTCGAAGGCGAGGGGTCTGGGCTGTTCCAGAATTTCGATTTTCGGATTCTTCCTGGCCTCGTCGAGAAGGGCTTCGGAGATCAGGATCTCCTCGATGTGGGAGGTGTTCTTTATCCGCACGATTTTCGGATTGGCCTTGTCCGCGTGGACGCTGGAAAAGATCGCGGTTTTGATGGCGGTCTCGTCGTTTTTCAGGATCATCGGAACGTGGACGCCGTCCAGCACCGTGCTGGTGAGCGCGTTGGGGTAGCCGGCGTCGAAGTCGATCTTGTCGTAGGCCCGCTTCGTCGAAATGTCCGCCATGCCGATGCCGATGGCGTTGCCGTGGGTCTCCTCGGAGAGGTCCAGGATGACGTAGCGCTCGTATTCCGGGCCGCCGGACGCGTAGGGAGTGCAGTAGGAGGCCGAAACGTTGGGATCAGCCCCGTCGCCGGAAAAGTTCTTTCCGATCTGGTCGATGACGAGGACGTCGAATTTCGGGAACATGATCTGGGGCATAAGGGCCCTGGCTTCCTTCAGCAGCTCGGGTTCCCGCTTCAGGAAATTTTCCTTCAGCACCGCCTCGACCTTGCAGGTGTTGTCGAAGGAGTTTTCGATGACCGCGATGCCGAAGAGGATCTTCGCGTTTTTCAGGTACACGGAGCCGAAGTCGACGACGTTCTTCGCCATTTCGCCGAAGCCGTGGGAATGGCAGCTTTCCGCCCCTTCCTGCTTCGCGACGCCGATGGCGAGCATCTTCATCAGGCCGCTTTCATACTCGCCCCGGAAGGCGGTGTGCGGCTTGACCCGGGCCAGCAGGACGACGCCGTCGGCCTCGCTGGCGTTTTTGTCCATGTGGACGGTCCGGCCGTCGGGGACCCTGCCAATGACCACGGTTTCCATGCTGGACTTGATCGGCGCGCCGATGAAGTCCTCCGTGACTCCATAGCTTTCCAGGACCTGCCGCTGGCCCTCCGCGGTGGCGCCTCCGTGGCTGCCCATGGCGGGGAAGATAAAGGGTTTGCCGCCGAGCTTCCTGATCTGGGCGACGGTTTCCTTTACCAGGAACTTGAGGTTCGCCAGGCCGCGGCTCCCCACCGTGACGGCGATGGTCATTCCGGGTTTGATGCGGGCGGCGACATCGGGCCTGGCGAATTCCTTCGCCACCGCGGCCGGAATGTCCTTTATGGTGTTGTCCTCGAAAGTCTGCCGGACCTTCGCGAATTTGGGTATCTTCGTGGAACCCACGATTTTGTCCACGACGCCGTGGCGGTCCCAGACGCTGTCTCTGAATTTCTCGCTCATGCCTGCTTCCTCCAATAAGGTGAAAATTAATATGTTACGATAACCGCGATCATTTTCACGGGCGCTTTCCCGTCGTTGGTTATGGAGTGGGCGGCTCCGTCGCCGGTTATGACCACGTCGCCGGGACCCACCTGGACGTCCTTTCCGTTGTCGTTCACGACTGCCGTCCCCTCGAGTATAATATAATACTCCGTTTCGGTTTTGTGATCGTGGTGACCGATTCCCGCTCCCGGCGGAATGAGCACCTCCGCGACCAGGCGGCTGTTCCTGCAGGGGCCGATCCCCCCCGTCAGGTCGGTCATCGTCAGCGAGCCGGGACCCCCGCGCATGGCGGTCTTGACCTCGCTTTTCATGGATGTTCTCTGTACGATCACGACAAGCTCCTTGATGGTCGGTTTCGGGTGTAGTTTCGGCCTTTCCCGCCGGTTTGTCAATCGCGCAGGCCGGCGCCGTAATGGCGCAGGACGATTTCCCGGAGTTCCTCCACGGCGCCGGGCGGGCCGGCGACGAAGGTGCGGGACCGGAACGGGTCGTAGGGCGCGCCGGAGAAGGTCGAAAAGGGGCAGCCTGATTCCTCCAGCAGAAGGAGGGCGGCGGCGACGTCGTACGGCTGAAGGTCCACCTCCCAGAAGGCCTGAAGGTAGCCGGCGGCGAGGCAGGCCAGGTCCAGGGCGGCCGCGCCGATGCGGCGGAGGTCCCGGCAGCGGAAAAGAATTTCCCGGGCGGCGCCGAAAAAGCTCTCCGTCGTGTCCGGGGAGCGGTAGGGAAAACCCGTGCCCACCAGGGCGTCCCGGAGGGGGAATTTCCGTGCCCTTTCCAGCCTTTTCGCCTTCCCCCCGCCGGGGCCCCGGTGAAAAGCGCCTCCGCCCCGGACCGCGTAAAAATTCTCGCCGGTCCAGGGCTTGTGCACCAGGCCGAGAAGGATTTCGTTTCCCCGCGTCAGGGCGGCGGAAACCGCCCATACGTCGATCCCGCCCAGGTAGTTGGAGGTTCCGTCCAGGGGGTCCACGACCCAGGTGTACTCGCCCCGGGTCCGGGCCGTTTCCTCACCGAAAAAGCCGGCGGACGGCAGAAGCCGGAGAAGGTCTTCCTTCAGCCGGTTCTCCGATTCGACGTCGATCTCGGACACGAATTCCCGGGCGGCTTTTTCGTCGCCCCCGCCGGGGCCGCGGGACCGGAAATGCTCGAGCTGATAGCGGCCGACGGCTTCCACCCGGGGGGTGATCGCGAGAAGGAGTTTTTCGAGTTCGGGGATTTTCATGTACCGGCAGGGTAATACGCCGGCGCGCCCCGGGTCAAGGACGGAGTGTCGCCGCGGCGGGCGTTAGGTGCTATAGTGGCGGCATGGATGAGGACCTCCGGGCCGCGAAACGCGATCTCCGCCTCCGCATGCGGGCCCTCCTGGCGGACGCGTCTCCCGCCGGTCGGGAACGGAAGAGCCGGCTGATGTGCGGCGCCCTCATGGGGACGGAGGCTTGGAGAAACGCGCCGCTTGTCGCGGGATTTTTTCCCTTCGGGCCGGAGCCGGACATCCGCCCGCTCCTGGAGGGCGCCCTGGCGGAGGGACGGAGGCTCGCGCTGCCCCGCATCGAGGGCGGCACGCTGTCTTTCCGGTTCGTCCGGAGCCTGGAGGACTGCGTTCCCGGCGCCTACGGCATCCGCGAGCCGGCGGAATCCCTGCCGCGGGCGGGGACGGAGGATCCTGCCGCCGGGGATTTTGCGGCCGCCGGCACGGTGATTCTCGTCCCCGGCCTCGCCTTCGACCGCCGGGGAGGGCGGCTGGGCCGGGGGAAGGGTTTCTACGACCGGTTTCTCGGCCGTCTCTTCCCGGAAAGCGGGCCGGCGGAGCGGGCGGCGGTGGTCGGCATCTGCTACGGTTTCCAGATCGTCGACCGGGTCCCGGCGGGACCGGAAGACCGGGGGATCGGCTTCGTTCTGACGGAGGACGGGCTCCTCGCGTGCGGGACATGAGAACAGGGAGGACGGCATGGAAGGCGAAAAAAGATACCTGACGGCGGATTTCGACGGGATTTCCCCCGTGCGGTGCCCCTGCGGCAGCGCCCGGAGGGCCTTCGCCGGGCCGGGCAACACCACGGCGACCCTGCACCGGGTGGACATTTCCGAGGATTCCCGGCAAATCTACTTCGTGCTGGAGGGGGAGGGCGTCGTGGAACTGGACGGCGAGAAGGTGCCCGTAAAACCCGGCAGCGCGGTGATGATAAAGCCCGGCTGCCGGCACAGGGCGGCGGGAAAACTGAAAATTCTCAATATAGTCGTGCCGCCGTTCGACCCGGAAGACGAGTGGCTGGACTGAACGGTCCGGCTCACGGACGGCACTCCGCGGCCGCCGGAGCGCCGTCTTCCTTGCTCGAAACGGCAAAATTCAGTATCTTTTTCACGATACGAACGGAGGTTCTTCAGAATGGCTCTCATCAAATCGGCACTGGAAATCGCGCTGGAGAAAACGGGCGATATAAAGGGTGACAAGGCGGCACTGGCCCTGGCGGCGGGACTGGAGGAAGGCAAAAGACTGGCTTCCGCCTTTTTTCAGGACCCGGGAACCGACGTGGCGGGCAGATTGAAGGAAATCCCGCGGGAGCGGCTCGCCGCCGTCAGGGAAGGTTTTTTCGGGGTCGTGTCGGCCAACCTCACCCTGCCCCGGGACGAGGAAGACCTGGCGAAGCTCGAGGTCATCGGCAGGGCCCTGGAGGCGGTCATCAAGGACAGAAACGGCGTGCGCTACCTGCGGGACCAGCTCGTCCAGTTTTTCCAGCAGTGCGTCGCGGACCGGAAGAACCTGGCAGAGGCCATCATGAAGCAGCTCCAGCCTTCGCTCCGGCAGAAGGAGGCCCAGCTCGCCCGGCAGGTCGGCCGCCCGGTCAAGATCGATCCCATGGCCGATCCGGATTTCGCGAAGGCCTTCAACCAGAACATGGGAGGCCTGGAAAGCCGCTACGGCGAGGTCCTCGCCCGGGTCAAGACCGAACTCGCCGCGATGTTCGAGAAATCAGCCTAGCTCCGCCAGATACTCGTCGATGATGTCCCCGATTCCCGCGTCCCCCGGAAGGCCGAGAGAGGCCGCACGTTGGGCGTGCATGACCCGGGGCCACGTGGCGATGATGCGTTCGATCTCCGGATCGGGCCGGAAGCGTATCGCGCCGGGGGTCCCGCCCCGGGGAGCGCGGGCCGCCACCGCCGCCGCGATTTCCCCCGCCGTCGGCGAGATGCCCCTTCCGTTCAGGGTGCGGTAGTCCCCCAGGCGGGAGCCGTCCATCGTGCCGAGCTCGTACAGAAAACGGGCGGCGGTTTTTATACCCATCAGCGGGATCCGGATGTTCTCCCCCACGGGGCAGACATAATCCTTGCCCGCCAGCGGCTCGCGGATCATGTTGCTGGCGTAGCCGCTCAGGGCCGAATTCGCCACGTCCCGGACGATGATTGCCGCGAGGCGCACCCCCCGGCCGTCCACGTAGCCCTTGCGGGTGTAATCGTTCAGAAGCTGTTCCCCCACGACCTTCGCGACGCCGTAACTGTTCTGCGGATGCTGGTACGTGTAATCGTCCACCTCCTCCGGGAGGTCCCGGCCGCCGAAGGTCGCGATGCTGCTGGTGAAAACGAAGACCGGCTTTTCCGCCCGGAGCCGGCAGGACTCAAGCAGGTTGATCGTGGCAAAGACGTTCGCCTTCATGCCGGCCTCGAAATCCTTTTCCGCGCCGCCGGACACGAGGGATGCCAGATGGTACACCGTGCCCGTGTCGATATGGACGATGTCGCGGCAGGCCCCGGGATCGCTGATGTCCGCCTGGATGAATTCCACCCGTCCCGCCAGCGGGTCCAGGCGGGGGCTCCGGGCGATGTCGGTGAGGACGATTTTCGCGGCGGGCTCCCTTGCGAGAATGAGGGCCGCCAGACGCGCCCCGAGGAAACCGCTGCCGCCGGTGATGAGAATCTTTTTTTGTACGGATTGTGCGCTCATGGGGAAAGCTCCTTTCCCCCGGAATTGTAGTCCCTTTCCCCCGGCCTGTCAAAAACCCCGGGCGAGACGCAGAAGTTTCGGCAGGAGATCCTCCCCGCCGAAGCCGCCGGCCTTCGTGGTGAGGTACCGGGGATTGGGAACCCCCGGGACCCGGGCCGTCACGACGCCGGGAAAGGCCTCCGCAAGGGGTATGACGGATTTTTTCCCGAAGGCTTCCAGGATCCCGACCAGGGTGTCGCCGCCGAAAACGACGAGCGTGCCGATCCCTGTCCGGGAGACGAGGGCCCGGATGATTTCGCCGTAGACGCGGGGCATCACCGCGTGCAGCTCGGCGCCGGAAACGCCGAGCTTTTCGGCTGATGCGATGTACGCGTCGAGTTCCTCCGGGTGGAGGATGTTGCGGAGGATGCAGGGCCGGCCCGCAGCGGCGGCCCCGGCAAGCCGCGCAGTGACGGCCTCCCTGCCGTCCGGGGACGCGAGATCATCCGGCAGCAGCGCCACGTCCTCGAAACCGCCGCGGACCGCCGCGCGGACCTGGCCCAGGGACACGGGGTTGAGGCTGCCGTTGACCACGAGAAAGGGTTCCGCCGGTGCCGGGATTTCCGCCGCGCTTTCGCGGATGCCGAGGATCCCGGGCAGGTACCTCGCGAATCCCGCGCAGCCCGCCATCAGCGGAAGTTCGGGCTTTCCCGCGCGTTTTCCCGCAGGCGGGGCGGAAATAATCCTGGCCGTTTCGGCCAGGTCTTCTTCCGTCCTGCCGTTCACGACGATGACGGCGGGCTCTCCGGAAGCCGCCTCGTCCCGGGCGGCGGGGAGGGCATCCGCGAGGCCGGACGGCCCGGTTACGCGGACTGAAAGATCCGCGTCCTTCCGCAGAATCTCTTCGATGGAGCCCGTGGTTATCGGGTTCAGGCGGTCCCGGGCGAAGGCCGTTTTTTCCAGGGAGACGCCGTCCACGAGCTGCCGGCCGTTTTCGGTGGTGCGCCCCAGGGCCGGAAAGGCGGGGGCGAAAACGAGGGGACCCGTTTCCGCCGCTTCAGCGGAGGCCGCGATCAGGGCCGCGATTTCCGGGCCGACGTTGCCCCGGAGGGTGGAGTCGGTTTTTTTGTAAAAGCGTTTTATTCCCAGCGCGCGCCCCCAGGCCGCCGCGTTCCGCACCCGCTCGTATGCCTCGCCGGCGGGCAGATGGCGCGATTCGGTGTCCGCCACGACCACCAGGGAGGACGGTTCGGTTTCCTCGACGGCCGCCTGCGTTTCGGAGAAAATGCGCACCTCCGTGGGGATGCCCGCCTTCGCGAGCTGGACGCCCGTGTCCAGGGCCCCCGTGAGGTCGTCGGCGATGACTAAGAGCTGGGTCATGGGTACTTTGTATCAGCCCGCGCCGGGCGGGTCAACCGTTTCGGGCACCGGCGGTGAAACGCGATTTCGTGATTCGTCATTGTTCCAGGAGATCGTTGCCACGTACGGCCGAAACGGAGAAACCTTTTTTGTCGGCTTAATCTAGTAATAAATGCGCCTACAGCGCCAGTAACTCAGGGCTGATACCCAGAGCCTCGGCCATCCTTCTCCGCGAAGCGGGCCGCGGCTTTTCCGAAGCCTCGAGCTGCGCGTACGCGGGCTGGGAGATATTCATCCGGGATGCGACTTCGGCCTGGGTCAGTCCCAGATGTTCCCGCCAGGCCCGCGCAGGAGTCGCTCCGGCGACAATTTTGCCGACGACTTCGTGGGGTATATAATCAGCGTCCTTCTTTCCGACAAGCTCCTGATATTTTTCATACGGGACAACGACGTATTCGGGCTTACCGTCCTTTCCGCGGATTATCTGTGTATCAATAAGTGCGTTCATCGCGTTTCTTCACCTCCTCGATATAGGCGATATCCACCGAACTTTCGTAATCGAAGAATACTCGATAGTTGCCGACGCGTAGACGATAGTGATATTTATGGTTCGTCAGCGCCTTTACATTCCGGCAATTCGGAAAATTTACGAGCTCACCAACGGCTTTATAGATGGTCTTGCGCAAGGGTGCGTCGATTTTCATAAGCTGTTTCACGGATTTTCGTGACCACCTGATCACCGCCATATAAGATATATAAGATATTTATAGGTTAAAGTCAACTTTCTAAACTTTAAAACTCCCGTGGTAGCCTGACTTTTCGGGCGCCCATTCCCGTTTAGTCTTGACTTTTCCGGCGTCCCGGTCAACACGGCTACCCTTGTCCGCCGCGGGGTGTTGAGCAAGCCGCCCGTCCTTCGCTATGATGGTGGAGAGATTAATTACTTCGCAAGGAGAGAACCATGAAACATAAACTTCGCAGCGAGACGTCCACCGGCGGACGCAGGATGGCGGGAGCCCGCAGCCTGTGGCTGGCGAACGGGATGAAGCCGGAGCAGTTCGGCAAGCCGATCATCGCTGTCGTGAATTCCTTCACCCAGTTCGTGCCGGGGCACGTGCACCTGCGGGACATCGGCGGTTACGTGAAGCAGATAATCGAGAGCATGGGCTGTTTCGCGGCGGAGTTCAACACGATAGCCATCGACGACGGCATCGCCATGGGGCACAACGGCATGCTCTACTCCCTGCCGTCCCGGGAGCTCATCGCGGACAGCGTGGAGTACATGCTGAACGCCCACATGGCCGACGCGATGATCTGCATCTCCAACTGCGACAAGATCACCCCGGGAATGCTGATGGCGGCGATGCGCCTGAACATCCCGGCGATTTTCGTGTCCGGCGGGCCGATGGAGGCCGGGCATGTGGGCGGTGAGTCCTTCGACCTCATCGACGCGATGATCGCCGCGGGGGACCCGAAGATTTCCGACGCCCGGGTGGCCGAGATCGAGCGTTCCGCGTGCCCCACCTGCGGCAGCTGTTCCGGCATGTTCACCGCCAACTCGATGAACTGCCTCAACGAGGCCCTGGGCCTGGGACTTCCCGGCAACGGAACGATCGTCGCGACCCACGCCAACAGGAAAAAGCTCTTCGAGAAGGGCGCCCGGCGCATCGTTGAAATGGCGAAGGCCTACTACGTCGACGGCGACGATTCCGTTCTGCCCCGCTTCATCGCGTCGAAGAAAACCTTCCTGAACGCCATGACCATGGACATCGCGATGGGCGGATCGACCAACACGGTTCTGCATCTTCTGGCTGTGGCCCAGGAGGCGAAGGTGGACTTCACGCTGAAGGACATCGAGGTCCTGTCCCGCAAGGTCCCGAACCTCTGCAAGGTCGCCCCCAGCTCCAAGTACCATGTGGAGGACGTCGGCCGGGCGGGCGGCATTCACGGCATCCTCGGGGAACTGGCCCGTGCGGGCCTGCTCGATCTTTCGGTGAAGCGGGCCGACGGCCTCACCCTGAAGGAAGCGGTGGAAAAGTACGATGTCCGGAGCGAAAAGGCTGTCCCGGAAGCCTTTGAAATCGCGAAGAGCGCCCCCGGCAACAGGGGCCGCAACCTGGTCCTGGGGTCGCAGGACGCCGTGTACGACAAGCTCGATCTGGACAGGGCCTCCGGCTGCATTCGCGACGTCGATCACGCATACAGCAAGGACGGCGGCCTGGCGGTTCTGTTCGGCAACCTGGCCCGGGACGGCGGCGTCGTGAAGACCGCCGGCGTCGACGCGTCCATCCTGAAGTTCACCGGCCCGGCGAAGGTCTTCGAGTCCCAGGAGGACGCCTGCGACGGCATTCTCGGCGGGGCGGTGAAGGCCGGCGACGTGGTGGTGATCCGGTACGAGGGGCCCCGGGGCGGTCCGGGCATGCAGGAGATGCTGTACCCCACCTCGTACATCAAGTCCATGAACCTGGGCAAGGCCTGCGCCCTCGTCACCGACGGCCGCTTCTCCGGCGGCACCTCGGGCCTGTCGGTGGGTCACATCTCGCCGGAAGCCGCGGGGGGCGGCCTGATCGCCCTGGTGCGGGACGGGGACAGCATCTGCATCGACATCCCGAACCGTGTCATGAACCTGGAAGTGCCGGAGGAGGAAATCGCCCGCCGGCGAAAGGAGGAGGAGTCCCGGGGCGAGAAGGCCTACACCCCCCGCAGCCGGGACCGTGTGGTAAGCGCCGCCCTGAAGGCGTACTCGCTGTTCGCGGCGTCCGCCGACAAGGGCGCGGTCAGAATTCTTCCTAGCGAGTGCCAGGAGTAGGAGAAAGCCAGGAGGCCCGGCGGCTCTCGAAGCCGCCGATGGCCTCCTTTTTTTCCAGCGTCAGCCCGATTTCGTCCAATCCCTTCAAAAGATAGTCCTTCACCGCCGGATCGATGTCGAACCGGAAGATTTTTCCTCCGTCCCCCGCCGGCAGCGTGATGGTCTGGGCCTGAAGGTCCACCGCGCCCTCGATCCCCGGCTTCGCTGCGGCGAGTCGGAAAATCTCGTCCACAGCGGCGGCGGGAAGCTCCACGGTGAGGAGGCCGTTCTTGACCGCGTTGTTGGCGAAGATGTCGGCGAAGGCCGGGATCCGTCCTCCGTCCCTCTCGAGGAACGGGGCGACGACGACGCGG
>CAZGUL010000053.1:0-11325 GCA_964529055.1 uncultured Spirochaetaceae bacterium | reverse complement strand
CTTGTTCGTTTCGCCTATGAAGTCCGCCGTCGCCCTGCACAGGGGGCGGTAATAAAGGTCTTCCGGCCTTCCGGCCTGCCGGATCCTGCCGCCTTCGAGAAACACGATGCGGTCGGAGAATGCCAGGGCTTCGGCGGCGTTCGAAGTTCCGTACACCATCGTGATTCCCAGGGAAGTCTGGAGCCGTTTCATTTCATAGGCGAGCCCCCGCCGCATCCTGTTGTCCAGGTGGGAAAACGGTTCGTCGAACAGGATCAGGCGCGGCCGCAGGGCAACCGCGCGCGCCAGGGCGAGCCTCTGCCTTTCTCCCGGGCTGAGGTCCGCGGGGCGCCTGTCGGCGAGGTCGTGCAGACCCACCCGGTTGAGGGCGGATTCCACGACGAGGCGCCCGGTTTCTTCGTCGGGAATCTGCAGCCGGACCCCGTAGGCGATGTTTTCGTAAACCGTCAGATGGGGAAAGAGGGCAAGGTCCTGAAAGACCATGGGGACCCTGCGTATCTCCGGAGGAAGATCGGTGACCGGCCTTCCTTCGAGGAAGACGCCGCCCGCATCGGGTTTTTCGAAACCCGCGATGATGCGCATGATCGTCGACTTTCCCGCCCCCTCGGGACCGAGAAGGCTGAAGAACTCGCCCCGGCGGACGGCCAGGGAGACTCCGTCCGCGGCGGTCGCCGTTTCCGCGCCTTTCGCATAGCGTTTCGTGACATTTTCCAGAACGACTTCGAACGCTGCGGCGCCTTCAGCGGTTTCCGCTGCCGGAAGGCCGCCTGCATTCGCTTTTTTCCTCTTTGTCACCCCGTGTCGACTCCTTTTCAGCCGGTGACGGCCTCTTCGGGGAACCGGTCGTGCAAACCCTCGTCGGAACAACCGCAGGACCCGCGAACGACGAGCTTCGCGGGAAGAATGATGTGCCGGGTCTCCGGCCGGGGGTCCTGCAGGAGCTGTATGATCGATTCCATCGCGATGGTGCCCATTTCGAATATCGGCTGCCGGACCGTCGTCAATGACGGGGAAAGATGCTCCGCGAAAAAAGTGTCGTCGAAGCCGGCCAGCGCGATGTCCCCGGGCACCCGGGCGCCGATCTTCCGCAGGTACATGAGGGCGCCCAGGGCCATCCTGTCGTTGGCCGCGAAGACCGCGTCCGGCCTGGTGCGATGGAATTCGCGCTCCAGGGCGGCGTATCCGCTGCCGGTGGAGTAATCCCCCGTCGTCACGAGGAGGCCGGCAGGATCGATCCCCTTCTCGGACAGGCCGAGTTTGAAGCCGTAGAACCGGTCGGACGAATCGATGTTCGACTCCGGCCCGGCGATGAAGAGGATCTTCCGGAATTCGTGGTCCGCGAAGTGGTGGGCGATTCTTCGCGCGCCGCCTATGTTGTCGATCTTGATGGAAGGGTACTCGGCCAGGGCGTTGCCGATCAGAATGAACGGGATGCCCTTCTTCGTCAGCGCGGCGAAGAGTTTTTCGTGGCCGGCAGGGTCGGACATGTTCCTGATGATGAAACCGTCCGCCCGGCCTTCGTCGGCGATGCGCGCGGCGTCGGCCAGGTAGTTTTTCGATCGCAGCAGAAGGTAGTACCCTTTCCGGGCTGCGACCTGGTCCATGCCGTTCAGCAGGGGATTGTAGTAGTCCCTCCAGGTTCCGGGCAGAAGGACCCCCACGGTTTTCGTCTTGCCGCCGGAAAGAGCCACCGCGTTGGCATTGGGTTTGTAGCCCAGTTCCTGGATGGCCTCGTTGACCTTCCGGATGGTGCTGGGTTTTACGCGTTCCCCGCGGTTGATGACCCGGGAAACCGTGGCCCGGGAGACGCCGCAGCGGTTCGCGACGTCTTCAATGGTAACGTTCCGCATGATCGATGGTATACCATGTAAGGAGGTCCGGTTCAACGATCCTGCCGTCGAAAGCCCTCCCCGCCTCGTCCCGCGGACGCAGACCGGCGGGATAACTGTCCCCGAGAATGTGACACAGAAACAGTATTCCCGCTCCCGCCTTCGCGGCGGCGGCGCCCGCCTGCAGGGCCGAGCTGTGGCCGGTGGGGTCCGGCAGAGCCTCGTGAGGATAGGTCGCCTCGTGGACCAGCGCGTCGCAGCCGCCGGGAAAAAGCCGGACGCCCCCGTCGTGGCGGATGTCCGCCGAGTACAGAAGCCGGAGGCCGTCCTCCTCGAAGAGGACCATGCTGGTGGGGATCGTGTGGTTGCCCGGCAGGAGCGAGACGGAAACCCCCGCCGTCGGTTTTCCGTTTCCGGGGCGGCCGCCGCTCACTCCTGCGCCGCCCGCTCCTCTGTCCCCGAAATTCTCCGCGTATCGGATCGGGAAGGAGAGTCCTTCCTCCCGGATGTCGAAAGCATGGAGAACGCGGCGGGCCGCCGCGGCCGTCGGCCCTGCGGCGATGACCACGAGTTCCTTCCGCCGGGCCATGCAGTCCAGGGTGGACACCAGCGCCGGATACGCGCCGAGATGGTCCACATGGGCGTGGGTCAGCACCACCGCGTCCAGAAGCGCCGGGTCCAACCCGGCTTCCCGGAGGGCCCGGACGGGATTGTCTCCGGTGTCGACGAGGACGAACGCGTCCCCCAGGGAAACGATGAAGGAAGTGAAACCGTTTCCGGCGGCCGGGACGGCCGACGCGGTGCCGAAAAAAAGGATTTTCACAGCCTCACGACCGGAAGTCTGTCCCGGTCGATGCCCACGACGAGCCTGTCGCCGCTTTTATGGAGCCTGCGGGTGTCCGTCTTCGCCCGGATAACCGACGGACCGAGCCGGAGCTGGTAGTCCACCAGTTCGCCGGTGAAGTAGGACCTCTCCACCACCGCGTCGAACCGGTTGGCGCCTTTCTCTCCGCCGGGAACGATTTCCAGGGTTTCCGGCCGAACCGCAGCGGCGGCCCGGTCCCCCGGGGCGAGGTCCCGGCCGACCCCGTGGAACTCCAGGCCTTCCGGCGTCCGGATGACCACGTTCTCCCCGTCCACGGAGAACACGACGCCTTCCACGAAGCTCGTGGTGCCCATGAAGCCGGCCACGAATTTGTTCGCCGGCCGGAGGTAGATGTCGGCGGGCTTTCCCTCCTGCATGATCCGTCCGCCGGACAGGATGACGATGCGGTCCGATATGACCATCGCCTCCGTCTGGTCGTGGGTGACGTACATCGTGGTTATCCCCAGCCGCTTGTGGATCTGGGCGATCTCGAACCGCATCTGTTCCCGGAGAAGGGCGTCCAGATTGGACAGCGGCTCGTCCAGCAGCAGGATGTCGGGCTCCAGCACGATCGCCCGGGCCAGGGCCACCCTCTGCTGCTGGCCGCCGGAAAGCTGGCGGGGAAACCTCTCCTCGAAGCCTTCCAGCTGCACCACGCCGAGCACCGTGCTTACCCGCTTCCTGATTTCCTCCGGGGGGACCTTCCGCATCTGCAGGCCGAAGGCGAGGTTCTGGAACACCGTCATGTGGGGCCACAGGGCGTAATTCTGGAACACCAGGCCGATGCCCCGCTTCTCCGGCGGAATGTCGGTGATCCTGCGGCCGCCGATGAATATCTCGCCGTCTTCGGGGGTCAGGAAGCCCGACACGGACCGCAGCGTCGTCGTCTTGCCGCAGCCCGACGGCCCGAGAAGCGTGACGAGTTCCCCGTCCCGTATCGTCAGGCTCAGGTTGTCCAGCGCGGTCACCCTGCCGTATTTCACCACCAGGTTCTCGAGTCGTAGTTCGGACATCGCGGCTCCCTCCCTTATCCCATGCCGCCGACGTATTCGGCCTTCAGCACTTTCTGAATCAGGAACATGAAAAGCAGGCTCGGCACCAGCAGGATCAGGGCGATGACCGACGCGAACTGCATGTTGTACCCGCTGGACGAGTAGAGGGTCAGGGGCAGCGTGTTGACGAAGGGCAGCCCGACGAAGAAGGTTCCGGTGAACTCGTCCAGGGACGTGATGAAAACGAAGACCGCGCTGGCCAGAAGGCCCGGCGCCGCCAGGGGCAGGGTGATGCGGAAAAAGGCCTGCCGGGCCGTGGCGCCCACGCTGCGGGCCGCCTCCTCCAGGCTCGGCGGGATGGAGCGGAAGGTCGCCGAGGTTATCCAGACGCCGAAAACCAGGCCCACCAGGATGTGCACCAGGATAACGCCGGGCACCGTCCCCGCCAGCCGCATCCGGGTGAAAGCGTGCAGCACGTTGACGAAGATCGGCTGCTGGGGAAAGGCGTTCGGCATCAGAAACAGGAACATCACGACGCCGCCGAAGGGAATCCGGTACCTGGCCAGCGCGTACCCCGCGGGAACCGCGATGGCCATCGCGATGGCCACGGTGACCACGGCGATGCCCAGGCTCAGGAAAAACGCCGGCACGATGCTCACTGCTCCGATGGCCAGGCTTTTCTGCAGGCCCAGGGCCTGGCGCCAGTAATCGAAGCTGATTTCCTGGGGCAGGGGGTTCGGCCAGTACCACTTCTGGGCGACGGACCACAGGAAAAGGCTCGTCATGGGGCCGAAGACGGCCAGAAAGGAAATCACCAGAAGGACGAGCTCCACGGCTTTTATCAGGATCTTCTTGTTCGGCATGGTTTTCCTACTTGGCCTCCGCGAGTTTGGTCTTCAGGTAGTACGACGCGGTGACGAGGACGAGGATGTACGAAAACACCCCCAGCGCGTTGGCGACGCCGAAATCCCGGAAATAGTTGACCCGGTGGGCGATGTCCACCGTGATGGTGGTCGGGATCTTGCCGCCGATCAGCATGTACGGCAGGGTGAAGGTGCCGACGATCTGGGAATACACGAGGACCAGCGCCACCAGGATGCCGGACTTGTTCATCGGGATAAGGACCCGCAGGATCACCTTCAGAAGGTTCGCCCCGGTGCTGCGGGCGGCCTCGATGTAGCTGTTGTCGATCATCTGGAAGCCCCCGTGGATGATGAGCACCGCGAACGGGATCTGCTTCCAGACGAAGCCGAACGAAAGTCCGGCGAAGTTGAAGAGCTGGAGCGGCCTCTCGATGTCGATCAGTCCCGTCTGGGCCAGCGCGACGTTCAGCAGGCCGTGGGGCGCCAGAAAGCTGTTCATCATCTGGGCCACCACGACAAAGGGGATGAAGATCGGCAGCTTGTACATCGCCGCCAGCATCCTGGTTATCCGGTTCTGCCGGATCCGGAAGTACACGGCAATGAGGACCGCCAGGATACCCGTCAGCGCGGTGTTGAAAATCGTGACCGAAAACGTGAAGAGGATGTCCTTCGCGTAGAGATCGAAGGTCTTGACGTAATTCTCCAGCGAGAATCCCCCCTTCGGGCCGAGGAAACTCCGGACGATGGACGCCCCGAAGGGGTAGGCGTACATCAGGAGCATGAAGAGCAGGGCGGGAAAAAGCAGGAACACATAGGAGGGGACCGGGGGTCCCCTCCGCGCGGATCGCGCCGTCATGCCTACTGGATCCACTTCTCGTAGGACTCGAGCATCGCGTCGAAGTACTGCGCGATCGGGAAACTCTGTCCCTTCTTCTGCAGATCGGCGGGCGTCACGTCCTTGTAGATTTTATCGAAAACCTCCGGCGGCACGCTGGATTTGATATGGGTGCCGTCGATCCCCGGATACCAGTTGAAGCGCTGAACGATGTCCTTCGCCTGGACCGCCGGGCTCGTGACGTACTCGATGAACTTTTTCGCCATTTCCGGGTTGGTCGCCTTTTTCGGGATCACGAAGAACATCGGCTGACCGGGCATGCCGGGTTCGGGCAGAAGCAGCCGTGTCGCCGGCGGCAGTTTGCCCTCGTTCATGAAGGTGAAGAACATGTCCACCCACACCGGTCCCATCCAGATTTCGCCCCGGTTCAGGGCGTCCAGGGTGCCTACGTTGCCCGCGGTGATGGTGACGTTTTTATTGAATTCCTTCAGGGCCTTGAAGGGGGCTTCCCAGGAGTCGACCTCGGCCTTTTCGAAGGGGCCGGTGACGGCGTATTTCTGGTATTTTCCCGTTTCGCTGTACACCCAGCCGACCGTGAAGGACACGCCGCTCATGCCGCCCTTGATGCCGTTGTAGCCGAATTTCCCCGGGTTCTGTTTCACCCATTCCTTCAGTTCCGTGAAATTCTTCGGCGGGTTCCTGACCTGGTCCGGGTTGTAGGCCAGGGCCGTCTGGCTCAGGAACATCGGGATGCCGTAGCCTTCGATTTTGGTGCCCAGGGCCGATTTGGCGAAGGGGGTGGTGACGTACTTCCAGGTTTCCGCGTCCTTCGCGTAGGGAAGAAGCAGGTCCTTCTCCATGGCCCACTTCATGAAGATTTCGTGGACCATCGCGACGTCAACGTCCCAGGCCTCCTTCTTCGCTTCGCTTTCGGCGATGAGCTTTTCCAGGATGCGCTGGGAGCCCGCGTTGCCGGGGCCGGTGTGGATGGTTGCCACCGTGACGTTCGGGTGGAGCGCCTGGAACCCCGGTCCCAGAACGTTCTGGCCCAGCGCCAGCATGTTCGTGTCTCCCGCGGTCATGTAGATGAGCCGGGTTTTTGCTTCCGATCCCCCGCCGGCGAAGGCGGCGAAAGCGATGCACAAGGCGAGCAGCACCGTCAGGACGCGATTCTTCATGATCAACCTCCTAGATTTTGATTCTGCTACAAAATGCAACCGCTATCATTTTGTAGCATTAATTATAATATACTCTCCGGATTATGCAAGCATATTAATCTTTCGTGATTTTCCGGTTAATCTGCTATAGTGGGGGAATGATGAACGCCAATCCGGTACGACTTGTCGTTTTCGACGTGGACGGGGTGCTGACCGACGGGGAGGCGGCGCCCCTCGATCTGGACCTGCTGCGGCTGCTCGCGGACCTGAACCGCCGGGCCCGGGACGCTGCCTCGGGCGGGGCGGTCCCCGGAGCGACCCTGTGCACCGGCCGTCCCCAGCCCTACGTGGAAGCCCTGCTGCAGGCCGCGGACTGCCTTCTGCCGGCGATTTTCGAAGGGGGGGCGGGATACTTCATGCCCGCCGCCCGCCGGGCCTTCCCCCATCCGGACATGAAGGACTTCGCGGCCGTCCGGGAGGCCCGGGAGCTCCTGGCCGGTGAAGCCCGGAGGAGCGGACGGATTTTCCTGCAGCCGGGCAAGGAATACACCATCAGCGTTTTTCCCGCGGCCCCGGAGTACATGGCCGTTCTGCGGGACATAACGGCGGAAACCGTCGGGGAGCTCGCCTCGCGGCTGGAATCCGCCTTTTCAGCATCGTGCCTGAACATCCATGCGAAGGGGTCGAACAAGGGGGCGGGCATCGAACTGCTCGCGGAACTCACCGGCGTGCCGCCGGAAAACATGCTGGGCGTCGGCGATTCCGAGGTGGACCTGCCGTTCCTGGAGAAGGTCGGTTTCGCCGCCGCCCCCGCGAACGCGACCCCGGAGGTCAGGAAACTCTGCGGGTACGTTTCCCCGTTTCCGACCTCCCGGGGCGTCCGGGACATTCTGGCGCATTTCGGGATCATCTAGGCGCGGCTGATGTCGGCCTCCATGCGGGCTTCCGCGTCCGCGGCGGTCCCCCGGAAGACCCCGGGGCTTTCCATCTTGATGCTGGTAAGGGCCGCCGCGTAGCGCACCGCGTCCCCGGGGCCGCGGCTCAGCCGCCGGTACAGGTAGGACGCGAAACAGGTGTCCCCCCGGCCGGTGCGGCCCGACAGGTTCCGGGGCGTAAAGGGGGCCCGGGCGAAAACGCCGTCCCGCAGCACGATGACCTCGGTGTTGTGGGTCAACATGACTTCCGCGGGCCCGTACCCGGCAAGGATCCGGGCCGCCTTTTCCCTGTCCGGCGTGCCGGCCAGGACTTCCGCCTCCGCCGCGTCGGTTTTGAGAAAGGTGACGAGCTGGAGAACGTCGGCCTTGTTTTCCAGGTCCCGGAAGAGGAGATTTCCGTTTTCGCTGCGCCGCAGCAGCCCCTGGGCGTCCACGGCCAGGGGGAACCGGCGGGCCAGGGCCGGCAGAATTCCGACGGGGATTTCCCCGTGGAAAAGCCCCGCGATGTGCAGGACACCGGCTTCAACGTCGGGAACGTCGTCGGCGGAAAAGGGCTCCGCCGCGGACAGGAGGGTCACCGTGCGCCGTTCCCGGTCCTCGGAATGGTACTCGTTCCGGATCGACGTGGAGCGCGGCGAATCGATGACGCTCACGTCCACGTTCGGGTGCTTCATGACCTCCAGCAGGGGAAGGTCGTCCTTCGCCGCCTTGGTCACCACCAGGACCCGTGCTCCGGACCGCGCCGCCGCCGCCGAGGAATACACCACCGCCCCGCCGAGCAGCCTCTCCTCCCTCCCGCCGAAAACCATGATGTCCCTGGATACGTGGCCGATCATGACGATGTCGTACGATTTCATGGGTTCCCTCCGGAAATGACTCCTGAATAATAGGAGAACGCGGCCGTTTCCGCAATCCGCCCCCTCCCCGGGTGAAATGATTTTTGTTGCGCCCCCGTCCGAACGGGACTATACTAGTAAACGTTTGCAATGCGTAATTAGGAGGTGAAGTATGACGAAATTCAAGGCAGCGGCCGCGCTTCTCGTCCTTCTTGCCGTCCTGGCGCCGGCGGCGTTCGCCGGAGGGGTCAAGGAGGAGGCGACGAAGGAGCTCAACGTTCTGGCCACGCCGCAGGAGGAGTGGTGCCAGGGGATGAAGCAGGAGTTCGAGAAGAAGTACGGCATCACGGTGAACTACGTGCGGATGTCCTCCGGTGAAAGCCTTGCCCGCATCCGGGCGGAAAGGAACAATCCGCAGTTCGACATCTGGTGGGGGGGGCCCATCGACAGCTTCGTCGCCGCGAAACAGGAGGGGCTGCTTGAGGCCTACGATTCGCCGAGCTACGCGAATCTGCTGGACCAGAAAAAATTCAAGGACCCCGACAACTTCTGGGTGGGCATCTACGTGGGTTCCCTGGGCTTCGCGACGAACAAGAACTGGCTGGCCGCGCATCCCGGCACGAAGGCACCGACGTCCTGGGACGACCTTCTGCGCCCCGAGTTCAAGGGCCAGATGATGGTGGCCCATCCATCCACGTCCGGAACGTCCTACACCGCCCTCGTGACGGTGCTCCTGCTCAGGGGCGAGGAGAAGGGCTGGGATTACATCAGAAAGTATTCGGCCCAGATGCACCAGTTCACGAAGAGCGGCGCGGCGCCGGCGAAGTTCGTCGGCCAGGGCGAAGCCGCCGTGGGCATCGTGTTTTCCCATGATATCGTCAACGAGATCGAGAACAACAAGCTGCCCCTCGAGCTGACCTTCCCCCAGGAGGGGACGGGCTTCGAGATCGGCGGGATGGGAATCCTGAAGGGCGGAAAGAACGTGGCCAACGCGAAGAAGTGGTTCGACTGGGCCATCACCGCGGAAGCCCAGGCCCTGGGGCCGAAGTACAAGGCCTACCAGGCCCCGACGGTGAAGGGAGTCAAGCTTTCGCATCCCGAACTGCTGCAGGTCAACCTGATCGACTACGACTTCCAGTGGGCCGGCAAGAACAAGAAGGCCTTCATCGACAAATTCACCAACGAGATAGCCGCGGCGGCTAACCTGAAATAGCCGGATTTTCTTTCCGTTCCGGGGGAGGAGCACATGGATAAACGGCGGACGACGGGAGGCTTCGCGGCGTCGGTCAGGAGGCGGATCGGGGAATTCAGTCTGATCGGCCGTGATCCGATTCTCGCGATGGGGCTGGTGCTGTGCGCCCTGTTTCTCGCCGCGTTCGTCGTTTATCCCATCCTCCGCACCGTGTGGAGCGGTTTCTTCGATCCCGGGGGAGGCTTGAGTCTCCAGTACTTCGGTCGGTACTTCGATTCCTACTACGGGCCGGTTTCCCGCCGGATTTTCCTGGACACGATGCAGATGGGGGGCCTGACCGCCGCGGGGGGGACCCTGCTGGGCTTCGTATTCGCGTACACCATCGTACGGTGCAGGATCCCCGGCAGGAGGTACATCCATCTGCTGGCGCTCGTTCCCACCGTGTCGCCACCCTTCGCGATAGCCCTCAGTTCCATCCTGCTTTTCGGCCGCAACGGCCTCGTTTCCCGCAAAATCCTGGGGATGACCTTCGCGAAGGGGGCGAACGACATCTACGGCATGGACGGCCTGGTTTTCGTGCAGATCATCACGTTCTTTTCGGTGGCGTACCTGATCCTGCGGGCCATGCTGGAGCGCCTGGACCCGTCGATGGAGGAGGCCGCCCGGAGCATGGGAGCGGGAAAGGCCCACATATTCCGGACGGTGACTCTGCCCCTGCTGATACCGGGCATCGCCGGATCGTTTCTTCTCCTTTTCGTCGAGTCCCTGGCGGACCTGGGAAACCCGCTGTTCATTTCCGGCAACGTCACGGTGCTGTCCGCCCAGATTTTTCTCGCCGTGGCGGGGGAGTACGATTACCAGAAAGCGTCCGCCCTCGCGGCGGTGCTGCTGGTCCCGACGCTGATCATTTTCCTGATCCAGAGGTACTACGTTTCCCGCCGGTCCTACGTGTCGGTTACGGGGAAACCCACCGGGGGCCTCATCGAGGAGAAGGAAGGCTGGATCCGCTGGCCCTTCATCGCGGTCACCTACGCGGTCTGCGCTCTGATCGTTCTGCTGTACGCCGCCATCGTTTACGGTTCCTTCAGCGCGGCCTGGGGGGTGGATTTCTCGCCCAGCCTGGTCTGGTGGAAGCAGATGTTCCAGAGGGGCATCGAATCCATCCTGGACACCACGTTTCTGAGCGTGCTGGCCACACCCGTCGCGGTGCTCCTCGGCATGGTCGTCGCCTTCCTGGTGGTGCGCAAGAAATTTTCCGGCAAGGAAGTCCTGGATTTCACGTCCAACCTGGGAGGCGCGGTGCCGGGAACGATTCTCGGCATCGGCTTCGTTCTGTCTTTCAGCACCACTCCGTGGGTCCTGGTGATTTTCCTGTACATGGCCGCGACCGTTTTCGCCGTGGGGGTTTCGCTGCGGGGAAGGACCGAAAGAGTCCTGGCCGCCGTCGCCGGCACCGCCCTGGGAGCCGCCCTCAGGGCCGCGGAGGGGTATGTGGGCACCACGGGTCTTCTGTACCTGGTCGGCTTCCTGTGCCTCGCCTTCGGGGCCTTCGAGTGGGCCTTCCGGGGCCGGCGCCGTGCGGGAATCAAGCTGGTCGCCTTCGGGACATACCTGGCGCTCTACACCCTCGTCGAATATCCCGCCCACGGACTCGCCCTTCTCGGGCGCGCCCTACCGACGGGGACCTGGAAAAACGCCGCGAGCCAGCTTCCGGAGTACCTCAAGGTGTTCTTCCAGGTCTCCCCGGCCCTGCTCGGCATGGCCCTGATCATCGTCGCGGTAACCGTGGCCGTCGGGGAAACGGGAAAGGCGAAGCGGACC
>CAZGUL010000052.1:0-11418 GCA_964529055.1 uncultured Spirochaetaceae bacterium | reverse complement strand
TTGGGAATCGATTCAGATAAACAAATATCGCTGGTGTATAGCATCATGACCTGGCTTTGACAAATCCTTCAACTGAATTCCTGCTTCAGCGTCCTGATGAATCTCTCAAAGAACCCGGATAACGTCTGGAATCTTTCGCAGCGCCTGCATGAACCGATTCCCCGGGCTCCCGCCGGCCGGCCCGCGGCGGTCAAGCACCCCTGTCCGCTTTAATCCGGTCAACGATCGCGATCACATCCATCGAGGTGAACGGACATCCGCGTTCATAATATGGGTGATCGCCGAACTCCTTCAGACAGTTGCCGAGGTATATTGTATCCCTGTCGACACGTGCCGGGTCGATGTTCTTCCCGATGGCTATGGTCATTCCTTTGAGTTCATCCAATCGGCCGTTCTTTCTCAGGAGTCTCAGGGACCGGTACAGACTATTGGTGCATCCCGTGCAGGCCTCCCCGTCCACCAGTTTCACTTCAGGAAACATGGCGTGGAACGCCTCCACCTTGTTGGGAGCGCTCACCAGTACGGTTCTCGCTTCGTCGATGGTGCAGCCCAGAATTTCGATATCTCCGATGGTGCCGACTCCGACCCCTTCCCGGCCCGCGAGTCTGAGGTAGTCGACCTGCTCCGGATCCAGGCCGATGACGGCAGTGGCAACCACATCAACGGCCAGGGTATCCGTACCCGCAAAAACAAGGTTGGTTTCCTTCGGCTCATACATTTCGCAGGCGATGATTCCGTCGATTATCGTCACGTGGGGCTTGATCGTCCGGGATAGATCCACAATGCATTTCACGAGACCGGTAGTGTGAAACAGCTTTTTTTCCCTGTCCAACAAAAAACCCTTCAGGTTTTTCAGCCCGAGGCTTACCGGGACCGCGCCGATGGTTTTCAGCTTCGGCACGTTGATTATAACGTCCACCTCATCGATGAGTTCAGGCACGTGTATGCTTTCGACCGCCAGGAAGTCCTGTACCGGGCGCCTTCGATATCGCTCTTTCTTGAAATCAACCAGAGTCGCGCCGGTTCTTTCGGCAACAGCGGTGATGCCCGACGTTTCGAAGGCCTTCCGCGTGTCCGTGCCAATCACGGATGACTCACCGACGATTATCTCCCGCGGCGAGAACTCCCTCAGCAACAGAATCAACGCTTCAACCAGACGAGGATCGGTCGTTTCGGCGGCTTCCGGCGGAGTTGAGACTCCTATATTCGGTTTAATCAGTATTCGGGAACCTGCTTTGATCAGCCGATCCGTCACTCCGATTTTTGACAGCTGATCGCGGAGCAATGCCTTCAGATCCTGGACGGAAGGATCGGCGGGTGTTTTCGCGATGGCAACTCTGACCTTCATGTTTCCTCCTCTCTACGCACGTTACCGTGATAGGGAAACCGTGTATAGATATCCCTGGCGGCTCCCTCCAGCCCGCCTCGCTCGCTTCCGCTCGGCGCTCGCTCGTTTCGACTCCCTTCGGCTTATAAATACGCAAGGCGCCTCTCGGCGCCTTGAAGTTTCTAGCGAGCGAAGGGAGTCGAACCCTCGTCACGAGCTTGGGAAGCTCGGGTAATGCCGTTATACGACGCTCGCGTGCGTGCGAATACTCGGACAGTGTGCCGGAAAAGCGTCCCGGTTGTCAAGAGGCGCGTCTGCCGGAGTCGTCCGGATCCGCCTCGAATCCGAGAAACGCGAGCATTTCGCCCACGGTCCGGTGTTTCTGCGTCCCGTGGCGCATCGACAGGCCCCGGTTGACCTCGTACCGGAGTTTGCGGCCTTCCCGGATCTTGACGATATACCCTTCGGCCTCGAGTTCCGAGACGATCCTGAGGACCGCCCGCTCGGTGATCCCCGTCCTGGCCGCCATCTCCCGGGCCGTGATGCTGCCGTACATGTCGATCAGCCCCAGGACAGCGGCGTGGTTCGAAATGAAAGTCCATGTGCGCACGGGAAAATCATAGCGGATTCCGGTCCGAATTTCAACCGGAAGCCTTACGCCGCCGGCCGTCCTCCGCTCTTGACGGAAATGGTATTCGCCTATAATATGCTTCTCAATACATGAAAAGTTTTTCATGTATTAACACAATGAGATACCGCGGAAGAAATCCGCGGAAAAGAGGAGAAAAACATGAGCGAAGCGAAAGCGGCGGCGGCCGGCAAGAAATCGATCTCCAACGAGAAGGCGATCGCGATCCTCGTCGCCGGGGGCATCCTGATGGCTGCTGCGATCCTGATTCCCACGGAGCAGGGCACGACGGCCCACCTCGTCAAGGTCGCCGCGGGAATTTTCGGATTCATCGTCCTGTGCGTCGGCGCGTATCTCCGCCCCGCGAAACAGCCCAAGGCGAAGAGCTGACGGGTCCGCCCTACTTTTCCCCCCGGGCGAGCTTCACGTGGGAGTCCGCCATCTCGTAACCGGCGGCCTGGGCGCAGGCTGTGTTCAGGTCCAGCGCCGTCACCACCGTGGCGGCGATTTCCGCCAGGCGCAGAACGCTGCGGTTGTCGTCGGGGCTGGATCCGAAGACACCGCAGCCGATGAGGTTCAGCGCCTCCTTCGCGGTGCCGAACATCGTGCCGCCCCCCACGGTCGCGAGCTCCATGCAGGGCAGGGTCACCATGAAGTGAAGGCCGCCCTCCACCGCGTCGGCCTGGACGAAGGAGCTGGAGGACGAAATGACCTGCGCCAGGTCCTGGCCGACGGCGGCGTAGAAGGCGGCGACGGCGTTGGCCGCGTTGACGTTGAATCCCCCGATGGTCCCGCTGAGACAGGAACCCAGGTAGCACTTGTTGAACACGAGTTTCTCGACGCTCCGGGGCGTCACCCCCGTTTTGAAAACCGCCGACAGCACCGTATCGGGCACAAAGATTTCCGTCTGGACCGACTTGCCCCGGCCGTGAAGGACGTTGATGTGGGCGCTCTTCTTGTCGGTGCACATGTTGCTCGAGATCGTGACGAGTTTCCAGTCCGGCATTTTCGCCAGGAGGTGGCGGGAAATGTCGGCGGAGGCCTTCGTGACGCCGTTCATTCCCATGGCGTCGCCGGTGGTGCAGACCAGCCGGAGGACGACCTTCGTGCCGAGCTGGTAGGTCTCGATCTCCCTCAACCTGACGAAGGGGTCCGAGATGCGGGTCTGGAGTTCCGCGATGAGCTCCTGATTGTCCTTCGCGGCGCGGCAGAATTCCGCGGCGGCGTAAATATCCGGCGCCTCCAGCATGGGAGCCCGGGCCATGCCGTCGAAGCGCACCAGGGTCCTGAGCCCCCCGGCCATGCCGATGGCCTTGAGCCCCCTCTGTACGCCGGCGATGAGGGCGGCCTCGTTGGTTGCCAGCGGGATGTACAGCTCCTCGTCGGGACTCACGTATTCCCCGCGGATTTTCGCGGGACCCACGTACCCCATGGGAATCAACGACGCGCCGATTTTCGATTCGATGCCGGACAGCACGACGCCGTCCGCGAGGGTGCAGTTGTCCACGACGCCGGCCTTTATCCCCGGCAGGGACTTGCCGGTCTTTTCTTCCAGGAACCCGCAGCGGATCCCCGCCGCCAGTCGTCCGGCCTCGGCGACCCGCGCGGGATCGGAAGCGCAGTATTCGGTGAAAATCACCCCTTCCAGGTTCTGGTTCTTCACGACCCCCGACGCGAAGTCACGGGCGATTTTTTCCAGCGTCATGATTTCCTCCTCCCCGCCCGTCAGGGCGCCTTGCACAGCAATGTGCTCAGGGTCTTCGCGAAGGCCCCGGTTTCGTAAATTTTTTCGACATCGATTCCCGTGTCGATCCCCATCCGGTGAAACATGTCCGCCATGATCTCCGTGGCGCAGTTCCCGGTGGCGCCGGGAGCGTAGGGGCAGCCCCCGAGACCGCCGGCGGCCCCGTCGAAGACCGTCACTCCCGCCTGGAGGGACGCCAGGTTGTTCGCGTGCTCCATGCCGAAGTGCTGGTGGTAGTGGACGGCGAGCCGTGCCCGGGACAGCCGGGAAAGAACCATCCGGGGTATCTCGTACGCGGAAACGGGATTCGCCATGCCGGTGGTGTCCCCCAGGGAAATCTCGCAGGAGCCGAAACTCTCCAGGGCGAGGGCGATCTCGACGGCCTTCTCCGGCGGCTGGTGTCCCTCGATGGGGCAGCCGAACACCGTGGCGATGTAGGACCGGACACGGATGCCCCGGTCACGGGCGGCGGCGTTTATTTCCTTTATCTCCGCCAGTTTCTCCGCGACGCTGACGTTCAGGTTTTTCCGGTTGTGGCTCTCGCTGGTGGACACGATGGTGACCACCTCCTCCAGGCCGCAATCCGCGGCCGCCTCGAAACCCCGCATGTTCGGCACCAGGGCGCTGTAGACGACCCCCGGCACCCGGCGGATTCCCGCGACGACGGCCGCCGCGTCCGCCATCTGGGGCACCCACTTCGGGTGGACGAAGGAGGTAACCTCGATTTTCCGGCAGCCCGCGTCGGAGAGACGGTCCACGTAGGCGATTTTCTTTTCCGTCGGGACGAAGACCGGTTCCGGCTGCAGGCCGTCCCGGGGACCGACCTCGAAGATTTCGACTTTTTTCGGTAGGGACGCAAAGTTCATGGGGACCTCGCTCTGACCCCGGAGGATACCACGGATCGGGGATTCCGGGGAAGAGGAAACCGCGCGCGCTATTTTATATCTATTTTTTTATATATATCCCTTGACCGATATTTTGGAACATGATAGATTTTTTCCATCCCGCCGCTCCCCGGAGGACGGCGGCCAGGAGGTTGGAGAAAATGAAAATCGTCATCGTCGGCGGCGTCGCGGGAGGTGCGACGACGGCCGCGCGTCTTCGGAGAAACAGCGAATCTGCGGAAATCCTGATGTTCGAGCGGGGCGGCTACGTTTCCTACGCGAACTGCGGACTTCCCTACTATATCGGGGGCGTCATTTCCGAGCGGGACAATCTCTTCGTCCAGACGCCGGAACTTTTTGACCGCAATTTCAACATAAAGGTCAGGGTCAACTCGGAGGTCGTCGCCGTGGACAGGGAGGCGAAAACCGTAAAAATTTCCGACCATGCCACGGGAAGGGAGTACACCGAAAGCTACGACAAACTCGTTCTGTCCCCCGGCGCGGAACCGGTCAAGCCGCCGATCCCGGGCATCAGCGAGGAAGGCATCTTCACCCTGCGGAGCGTTCCCGACACGGACCGCATAAAGGAATTCATCGACGCGAACAAGCCGCGCCGGGCCGTCATCGTCGGCGCGGGCTTCATCGGCCTGGAAATGGCGGAAAACCTGCACCACCGGGGCATCAAGGTGACCATCGTCGAGATGGCCCAGCAGGTCATGAACGTGGTGGACTACGACATCGCCGCCGAGGTGCACCAGCACCTGAAAACGAAGAACGTGGAGTTCTACCTGAAGGACGGGGTTTCGTCCTTCGCCCGGGCGAACGACCGCATCACCCTGACGCTCAAGAGCGGGAAGAAGATCGACGCGGACCTGGTCATCCTGTCCATCGGCGTGCGGCCCGACGCGCGGCTCGCGAAGGAGGCGGGTCTGGAAACGGGAACCACCGGCGGCATCAGGGTAAACGAATTCCTGCAGACCTCCGACCCGGACATCTACGCCGTGGGGGACGCCGTCGAATTTCCCAGTCCCATCACCGGTAAGCCGACGATCACATATCTGGCGGGTCCGGCGAACCGGCAGGGCCGCATCGCCGCGGACAACATCGTTTACGGCAACAAAATAAAATACCCCGGCGCCATCGCCACCGCCGTCGCGAAGGTCTTCGACCTCACCGTGGCGTCCACCGGAGTCCCTGAAAAAGTTCTGAAAGCCGAGGGCATTCCGTACCGGGCGGTGAACACCCATTCCCCGGCCCACGCGGGCTACTACCCCGGGGCGACGGGCCTTTCCATCAAGACAGTCTTCCATCCGGAAACGGGCAGGCTCTACGGAGCCCAGATCGTCGGGTACCAGGGGGTGGACAAGAGGATCGACATGATGGCCTCGGTCCTCCGCCGGGGGGGAACGGTCTTCGACCTCACCGAAATCGAGCACGCCTACGCGCCCCCCTACTCGTCCGCGAAGGACCCGGTCAGCATCGCGGGCTACGTGGCGGAGAACATCGTCACCGGGCGAAGCCGGCACCTGCAGTGGCACGAGCTCCTGGAGAAGGACTCCTCCTCCCTGTTCCTGCTGGACGTGCGGACCCGGGAGGAGTACGCCCTGGGCACCATCGAGGGGGCCGTCAACATTCCCCATTACGAGGTCCGCGGGCGCCTATCCGAAATTCCCCGGGACAAGCCGGTGGTGGTCTTCTGCGCCGTCGGCCACCGGGGCTATCTTGCCGAACGGGTGCTCCGTCAGAACGGCTGGACCGACGTCCTGAACCTTTCGGGGGGCTACAAGACCTTCTCCCTCTCCACCCGGAAGCAGAGCAACGAGGACATTTTCGAATACGATTTCATCGGCAAGGACGGCGGCATCTACCAGGCCGACCCGGGCGGGGCGCTCCTTCCGGCCGGGGCTCCGGCGCCGGTCAAAATCACCACGCTGGACGCCACCGGCATGCAGTGCCCCGGCCCGATCATGAAGCTCAAGACGGCGATGGAAAAGGCCGCCGTCGGGGAACGCATCCTGGAAATCGCCTCCGATCCGGGCTTCGCCCGGGACGTGAAGTCCTGGTGCTCCATGACCGGCAACAAGCTGGTCGGCGTCGAGGAGGAAGGCGGCATCATCCGGGCCATCATCGAAAAGGAGGCCCGTCAGATCCACCGGGTCCCGGACACCGCCGGCGAGGAAGCCACCCTGATCGTGTTTTCCGACGACATGGACAAGGCCCTGGCGAGTTTCGTCATCGCCAACGGAGCGGCTTCCGCCGGTAAGGCCGTCACCATGTTTTTCACCTTCTGGGGGCTGTCGGTCCTGAAGAAGCCGGAAAAGCAGAAGGTCCGCAAGGACTTCATGGGGCGGATGTTCGGGAAAATGCTGCCCCGCGGCTCCCGGGGCCTGGCGCTCTCGAAGATGCAGTTCGCCGGCATGGGCCCGAAACTGATGCGGTTCCAGATGCGGCGCAAAAACGTGGACAGCCTGGAATCGATGATCGATGCGGCCATGAGTTCCGGCGTCCGGATGATCGCCTGCCAGATGTCGATGGACATCATGGGGATCAAAAAGGAAGAGCTCCTGGACGGGGTCGAGATCGGCGGCGTCGCCTCCTACCTGGAGAAGGCGTCGAAGAGCCAGGTCAACCTGTTCATCTAGATGATGAAGCGCTCGATGAGCATGACGTAACCCAGCATCGTTCCCACCGCCAGCAGATGGGTAAAGATGACGCCCTCCGCCGCCAGGTGGGGGGCGGTGTCGTATTTCATCGCCAGGGTCACCGAGTTGACGCTGGCGGGGGTGATGTTCACCAGCATGAAGATGATGAGGGCCTCCCTGCCGACGACGCCCCGCAACAGGAGCGCAAGGCCGAACAGGACGCCGGGAACGACGATGTTCCGGACCAGGCCGACCAGGATGTTCCAGCCGTCGAATTTCAGGGCGCTCCTTCCGAGCTTGTAGATCTGCGTGCCGGCGATCATGAGCCCGAACAGCAAAGTGGGCTGGCCCACGACGTGGAGGGCGTCGAGCAGCATCGCCGGAACGAAGCGGCCGAGTCCCGTCAGCACGAAGAACACCGCGGCCACCGTGGCGATCATCCCCGGCGAGAAAACGTTCCGGACCGTCCGGCGCAGACCCAGGTTGCCCGCCACGATGGTGACGCCCAGGGTCCACAGCAGGATGATGGAACCCAGGTTCGCCACGGCGAGGAGCGCCGCCCCCTTTCCGGGCAGGAAGAACTGGGCGAACGGAAGGGCCATGACGAGGAAGTTGTTCATCGTCGCGTGAAAGAGGAAAATCTTCCGCCGCTCGCCCGCGTACCCGGCGAGACGCGCGACGAGGAGGCCCAGAGCGTAGCCGGTGAGGTGGGTGACCAGGGCCAGTACGGGCAGCCAGAGGTTGGACAGGATGTCGCCGGCCGACAGGTTCCTGATGATGGAGGAGAAGATCATCGAGGGCCAGATGAAGTCGATCATCAGGCGGCTCATGTCCTTCTCGCCTTCCTCGGATATCCATTTCATTTTTTTCGCCAGAATACCCGTGGCCATGACGAGGATGACGAAAAGGATCTTGTCCGCGATGGAAAAAAAATAATTCATAGGATTGAAAATCTATATCACGATTCGGCATTCCGTTCAATGGTCCGGTTCCCGCAGGTTGCGATTTTCCGCGGCCTGTGGTATTTTTAGCCGCCCATTTGAAGTAAAGAGGAACACGATGATCGAACTTGATTTCGAGAAGCAGGGCGGGCTCGTTCCCGTCATAGCCCAGGATTACGAAACCGGCGAGGTGCTGATGCAGGCCTACATGAATCCGGAGTCCTGGAAGCTGACCCTGGAGACCGGGGTCGTCCACTACTGGTCCCGGTCGCGGAACAAACTGTGGAAGAAGGGCGAGTCCTCCGGCAACGTGCAGAAGGTCAGGGAAATCCGCGTCGACTGCGACGAGGACTGCGTTCTGGTGAAGGTCGAGCAGATCGGCGGGGCGGCCTGCCATACGGGTTTCCGCAGCTGCTTCTTCCGCCGCCTCGAAAGCGGCGAGCCCGTCGTGGACGGCATCAAGGTCTTCGACCCCGACAAGGTCTACGGAGGGTAAGGCGGTGGCGGACAAGAAACTCAAACTCGGCATCCCGAAGGGGAGCCTGGAAAACGCCACGCTGGAGCTCTTCCGGAAGGCGGGATGGGAAATCTCGATTTCCAGCCGCAACTATTTTCCGTCCATCGACGATCCGGATATTTCCTGCGCCCTCGTCCGGGCCCAGGAAATGGCCCGCTACCTGGAGGCGGGCGTGCTGGACCTGGGCCTCACCGGCTACGACTGGATCCTGGAAAACGAGTCGAAGGTGGAAATCGTCTCCGACCTGATCTACTCGAAGGCGAGCATGCAGAAGGCCCGCTGGGTCCTGGCGGTGCCGATGAATTCCCCGATCCGCACCATCGACGACTGCGCGGGAAAGCGCATCTCCACCGAGCTCGTGGGCTTCACGAAGCGGTACTTCGCGGAGCGGGGCATCCCCGTGGAGGTGGAATTCTCCTGGGGCGCCACCGAGGCGAAGGTCGTCGAGGGACTGGTGGACGCCATCGTGGAAGTCACCGAAACGGGTTCCACGATACGAGCCCACGGTCTTGAAATCATCCACACCCTGCTGGAAACGAACACGAAGCTCGCGGCGAACCCGGGCAGCCTCCGGGACCCGTGGAAGAAACGCAAGATCGACCAGATCGCCCTTCTTCTCCGGGGGGCCCTGAACGCGGAAAAGATGGTGGGTCTCAAGATGAACGTACCGGAGGAATGCATCGACGCGGTGGTGGCGGTGCTTCCAAGCCTGACCTCCCCGACGATGGCGAAACTCTACAAATCGACCTGGGTGTCCATGGAATCCGTCGTCAGCCAGCAGACGGTGCGGGAAATCATTCCCCGCCTCATCGCCGCCGGGGCGGACGGCATCATCGAGTACCCGCTGAACAAGATGGTCCTGCGGGAATAGGAGGCCGCCCGTGACAAGGAACGGCGAATCCGTCGGAACGTCCGCCTTCCTGAAGGACGTTTTCGTCTGCTCCCTCGGGGCGTACGGCGGCCCGGAAGCCCACCTTGGAGTCTTCCTGCGTCAGCTGGTGGAAAAACGCCGCTACATAGAGGAAGCGGAGCTCATCGAGCTCGTCGCCCTGTGCAGTTTCCTCCCCGGACCGACGAGCACCCAGACCATCGTCGCCGTGGGCTACAAAAAAGGCGGGCTCAGGCTCGCGCTGCTGACGATGCTGGTCTGGGCCCTGCCGGCCGTTCTCGTCATGACCCAGCTTTCGTTCCTGTACCAGTTCCTCGCCGGCCGGCAGATTTCCAGCGAATTCCTGAAATTCGTGGGCCCCATGGCCGTGGGTTTCATCATCAACGCGGCGGTGAAAATCGGCCGCAAGGTCGTAACCGGAACCATGACGGCGGCGCTGGCCGTCTTCGGGACCGCCGCGGCCTACCTTGTCAGGTCGCCGTGGATATTCCCCGTCGTTCTCCTCCTCGGGGGGCTCGTTCCGGTGCTGATGTCCCGGGAACCCGGCAAATGGAACTCCGTGCGGATCGACCCGCCGTGGCGCTGGCTGGTCCTGTTCGCCGTGCTGGCCGCCGCGGGGCTCCTCTCGCTCATCGCCGTATCCGACCCGGCCGCCGAAGGAATATCGGGCGGCATAGGCCGCGCAACGGTACTCTTCGAAAGTTTTTACCGGTACGGCTACCTCGTCTTCGGCGGCGGACAGGTCGTCGTTCCGCTGATGCAGAACGAGCTCGTGGAAGTTTACGGCTACATGACCACCCCCGAGTTCCTGACCGGCTACGGCCTGGTGCAGGGCCTTCCCGGGCCGATGTTCAGCTTCGCGGCCTACGCGGGGGGCATGGCGGCCCGGGGCGAGGGCCTCCTGTACCAGCTGATCGGCGCGGCCGCGGGGGGCGTCGGCATATTCCTGCCGGGGCTGCTTCTGATTTTTTTCGTCTATCCCGTCTGGGAGAACCTGAAAGGCATCCGGGCAGTCCGGATAGCCGCGGGGGGCATCAACGCGGTCGCTGCGGGACTCATCGCGTCGGCGGCGGTGCGGCTCCTGGAGATCGAGATGGGCCGGCCCGACGCTCTCATCGCGACCGCGGCCTCTTCCCTTCTCCTGGCCTTCACGAAAATTCCGCCGCCCCTCCTGGTCGTCCTCGCCCTCCTGGCGGGCTTCATCGTATAGCAGCCGGCGGCATTAAAAAAACCGCCCCCCGGAGGGGGCGGCGTTTCGCATCGGAGGCCGCTTTTTGCCGCGGCGGCCTCTATCCGCGGCGGTTTCCCGCCCTACTTTCTGCTGAGGTGCAGGGCGAAACCCGCTATCTCCGTATCGAGGTAGGCGATCTTCATCACCCCGCCTTCGATCTTTATCGTGTCCTCCTTCAGGCCGATGCCCCGGCGCAGGAAAGCCGCCGCGGCGCGCTCCACGCTGTTCACCGCCATCGCGAAATGGCCGTGGGTGCCGATGTTCGAGTGCTTCATGACCTCGAACAACTTTCCCGCGAAGGCCGACGAGTTGCCGTCCTTGATCGGCAGCTTGAAGAAGCCCGCCAGGATTTCGGCGGTCTTCATGGCTTCCGCCGCGTCCCGTGAGTTGATGCCGATGTGCAGGAGCTCGTAGCCGTGCACCGCCGCGGTGGCCTCGGCGGTGAGCCGGGTGATCTCGTCGAACCTGCCGGCCGTGATGAGGTCGCCGGGGACCATCCACGAACCGCCTATGGCGACGATCTTGTTCCAGGCCAGATAGCTCGTCATGTTGGCCTGGTTGATGCCGCCGGTGGGGATGAACGAAACGTCCCCGTAGGGGGCCGCCATCGCCTTC
>CAZGUL010000051.1:0-11468 GCA_964529055.1 uncultured Spirochaetaceae bacterium | reverse complement strand
GGGGATGACCATACACTCCTTCGGTGAAATCATGGAGAAGGGCGCCGCCCCGCTGGCCGCGGATCCGAACCTGATCGGCAGGGAAATCGAAGCGGGCGGCGAAAACGATGTGGCGACGATCATTTTCACCTCCGGCACGACGGGGGAACCCAAGGGGGTAATGATTTCGCACCTGAACTTCCTGCACCAGGTCCGGGGGGCATCGAAGGTCATTTCCCCGGGACCCGGCGACATCTGGCTCTGCGTGCTTCCGGTGTGGCATTCCTTCGAGCGTATCATGCAGTACATCGCGCTGGGCACCGCCTCCGCGCTGGCCTACTCGAAGCCGATCGGCAAAATCATGCTCGCCGACTTCCAGAAAATCCGTCCCACCTGGATGGCCTCGGTGCCGCGGATCTGGGAATCCCTGCGGGCCGGCATCTACCGCAGCATCAACGCGGAGGGCGGCGCGAAGAAGGCGATCTTCACCTTTTTCGTTTCCGTCGGCGGGGCCTGGTCCCGTTTCCGCGGTCTCCTTCTGGGACTCGCGCCGCGGTTCACGCAACGCAGCCGGATCGCCGACGCCCTCGCGGCCATCGTCCCCTTCATCCTGCTGACGCCCCTGAAGGCCCTGGGGGACGTCCTGGTTTTCCGCAAAATCCGGGCGAAGCTGGGCGGCCGCTTCACGGCGGGAATATCCGGCGGCGGCGCCCTGCCGGAAACGGTGGACAGGTTCTTCTCCTCCGTGGGCATCCTCGTGCTGGAAGGCTACGGCCTCACCGAAACATCCCCGATCCTGGGCGTCCGGCTCCAGAAACACCCGGTCCCCGGGACCATCGGCCCCGCGTATCCGGAAACCGAGCTTTTCATCGTCGATCCCGAGACCCGGCGGGAACTGCCACCCGGCGAGAAGGGTCTCATCCTGGCCCGGGGCAGACAGGTCATGCCGGGGTACTACAAGAGGCCGGAAGACACGAAACGGATCATCGACGACCAGGGCAGGCTCAATACCGGCGATCTGGGGGTGAAGACCTGGGACGGGGAAGTGAAGATCACCGGCAGGGCGAAGGACACGATCGTCCTCCTGGGCGGGGAAAACGTGGAACCCGTCCCGATCGAGGCGCGGATACGGGAATCGGAGTACATCGACCACGCCGTCGTGCTGGGACAGGACCAGAAACACCTGGCCGCGCTTATCGTGCCGAACTTCGAGCTCCTGGAAGCCTACGGGAAGGAGAACTCCCTGCCGTTCCAGGACAAGGACATCCTGGTGACTCTTCCGGAGATAAAGGAGCTCATCGGCGGGGAGATCGGGGAGCGGGTAAACCGCAAAAACGGGTTCCGGGGCTTCGAGACCATCTACCGGTTCGCCGTTCTGCCGAAGCCCTTCGAGCCCGGCCGGGAACTATCGGGAAAACAGGACTACAAGCGTCACGTCATCACGGAAATCTACGATAAGGAAATACAGGAGCTGTTCTCGGGCCCCGACGCCGATTAGGCCGGGACGGAAAAAGGCCGGAAACGGAGGGCATCCGCATCCGGCCCGTTTTTTTTACAGCAGGGCCCAGGCGCGGTTCAGCACCCTCTTCGCGTTGGCCACCACCAGGTCGGGATCCTCGTCTCCCACGGGCTTCACCTCGAAACTCAGGAAGGGCTGGTCCTTCTCGTTCAGGAACCCGATGTCCAGAAGAACCCGCAGGTACTCCACCACCTCGGCGACGTCGTTTTCCCCGCCGGGGAAGCCGAACCGGGGATGCTGGTCGCCGTAGGCGGGCAGATCCTTGCTCTTGACGACGCAGTTTCCCAGATGGGCGTGGACAAGATGATCCTTGATGGGCAGGATGGCCTGCTTCGCGCTTTCCCGGACCAGGGGCAGATGGCTCAGGTCCACCATGAGGCCGAAGTTGTCGAAATCCTTCCGGATGTCCTCCGCGTACCTCTTCGCCAGGCTCACCGGACCGACGAGGCTTTTCTTTTCCACATCGAAGTCGAATATCTCGTGCACCACCTTGATCGAGCCTTTGGACTTTGCGTAGGCGCAGAGTTCCCGGGTGGACGCGAGCAGGGCCTCGTAGGCTTCCTCCTTCCGGTTCTCCTCGTACTTGCCGCTGAGAAACGCGAAACCGGCGGCGCCCATTTCGTAAGCCTCGTCGATGCCTTCCTTCAGGGTGGCAAGAGCCTTCGCCCTGCCCGCCGCGTCCAGATCGTTGATGTTGAGCCCCTGGGTCAGAAGGCGGGGCTGGCCGCCGTAGGCAACCGCCATGTGGGCGGTGTCCAGGGCCTTTTTGACGGCCTTGCGGGTTTCCGGGTCCTTGATCCAGGTTATTTCCACCGCGTCGAAGTATTCATCCAGGGCGATCTTGCGGATCGTTTCCAGGACCGGTCCTTCACCCTTCATCGTCGTCGGGTAGGCCATGAAATGAATGAGCCCGATCTTCGCGTATTTGTGTAAAGATTCCTGCATGTTTCGTCCTCCGTGTTTTTCTATATTAAAAATTCTGAATACTTTTGTTTAAAATACACAAATTCCCGGGCGGCGTAAACACTTTATTCCCGGCGCGGCCGGAGGGTAAAAACGTCTCCGCCCCGGAATCCCGCCGCGGCCTGCAGGTGGTCGGACAGGATGCGGGCCGGCGCGGTGAACATGGCGGGATGGCGGCGGAAAAGGTCCTCTAACCACTCCTTCCGATCCGGATACCGCCCGGTGAGCCGGGACGCCACGGTTTTCCTGAAATAGTCGTCCGCCGCAGCCACGGGCTGCTGCAGAAGGTACGCCTGGAACTCGTTCACCACCAGGCCCGGATCGGTGACGTCGTACTGCATCCAGGAAAAGAAAAACTTCCAGAATTCCTTCTGCTCCGGTGGAAGGGCGGCCCAGGTCTTTTCCGCCAGCCGGCGGAAATCCGGCAGCTCGTAGTACACGCCGTGAAAGGCCTCGTGGGTAAGGAGGAGCCGCCGGTGCGCCGCCTCGGACTGCCGCGAAACGCTGAGCGCCCCTCCCCGCCCGGGAGCGTACCCCTCCCCGGCCTTTTTCAGGACACCCCGGGCCAGGAGATACTCCCGGAGCCAGACCTCCATCTCGTTCAGCGGAAAGGAATTGAGGCGGGCGGCCTCGAAAAAGGCGGCGAAACCCCCGGCGTTGTAGTTGTGGGCGTTCCAGCCGTGCCTGTCGGCGATGACCCTGTCGGGCTGGAGGCGGCCGCGGTATCCCTTCTTTTCGGTGAAAAAAGCGAGGCGGTGGAAAAGCCGGTTTTGCGTCCGGTAGTCCTTCGTGTCGAACAGCAGGATATCCGGAAAAAGGTTCCAGCTGAAGACCTCGAAATCCGGCCGCCGCCACCGGGGCAGCCCTTCGGCAAGGAGCCGGAGGTCGATCGGGACCGGCGCGAAGGACGGGCCGTCCTTTTCCCAGCCGCTCCGGGAAAGGAGCCGCAGTTCCAGCGCCGCTCCGGCGGGAAGGCCACCGATCTCGAAGGTTTCCGGGGTGAAACCCAGGATCGGGGGATGAAAATACAGGGTTTCCGGCAGGGGCCGGAGGGTGAGCCGGGCGGAATACTTGCCTTCCTTTCCGGCGATATCGATTTCCGCGCCGCGGCCCGCCGTTCCGCCGGAGCGCACCGTAACGGCCAGCGCCGCGCCGCCTTCCGCCGCCGGTCCGGCGAGGATGAAGCGAAGGGCGCCGGTCTTCGTTCCGGGGGCGATGTTCAGGTCCGAGGCGGCGGCGATTCCGGCGGGCGAGACGACGGCCTCCCGCCTGTGTTCCCTGATTCCCGCCTCCAGAATCCGGAGGACATCCCCGCCGCCCGGGGCCGCCGGTTTTTTGCCGGTGGGGGATTTCCCGCCCTCCGCCTCCCGCGCCGCGCCGGCCTTGTTTTGCGCGGCGCCGGCCGCACCTGAATCGCCCGGCGCAGAAGAACGGTGAAAGGCGAACCCGCCGTAAACCCCCGGCTGCAGGCGCAGGTGGAATTCGAGCGCCGCGTCCGCGGGGGTCTCCGCAGGCAGCCCCGGAAGGGGCGCCGACGCCGCCGGGCCGCCGGATTTCCGGGGGTCCCTGCCGAAGGCGGACACCGTGAGCCCCCCGGCGGGTCCGCGGGTCCTGAGGTACAGGGAAAAACCGTCACCATCGACGACGACGGGTTTTTTGAACAGGAAGACGGCTCTTTCACCCGGACGGGGGGCGACGGCTCCCGAAGCGGCCGGGCCCTTCCGGCTCTCCGCCCGGAGCCCGACCTCCGTCCCCGACCGGTCGCGAAAAACGAAACCATCGACGGGAGCGCCGCAGGAAAAAAAGAGAGCCGCCGACGCGGCCCCGATGGCAAGCAGAAAACGGAGATTTTTCATCCGTCCCGCCCTACAGGTTAAGGATGTTTTTCGCCAGAAGTTCGGCGATTTCCCGTTTTTTCGCCGGCGAAAGATCGGAACCGCTCCGCAGGATGCTGTCGAACCGGCCCTCGAAGGTGTCCGGCAGGACCGGCAGGCCTTTGACCTGTCCGGCCAGGAGGCGCGGCGAAGGCTCGAAACGCCTGTTGACGGCGAAAAGAACGGAACAGGTGCTGCGGACGAAGCCGGCGGTGGATATCAGGAAAAACAGCTCGTCCCCCCGCAGGACGGCGGCCCCCAGATCGCTGAGGTAGTGCTCCATCCGGGCCTGGAACGCGTAGCGCAGCAGGTTCCAGAAAGACGGGGGCAGGTTTTCCAGTTTTTTCCTCATCCTCTCGAGCCAGTCGCTCCTGCTGAACAGGATTTCGGAATTCATGATGCGGTAAAATCCGTAGGTGCCGCTGTCCCTGAGGGACGCCAGAAGCCCCTCCTTGCCGTCGATGAGGTCTTCCATCCGGCCCATGTCCTTGTACTCCAGCCGGATGGGAATGTCGTTGTAAAAGAAGCGGTCCTTCCGGTTGGCCTGGGACGATTCGAAGGCCCCGGCGAAGGAGAAGCTCCCGCTGCGTTTTTCCACCGGAGGCAGGGGGCCGGAATGGTACACGTCGATGCTGAGGAAAAAATACGGATCGTAATAATCCACGGCGATGGGATCGCCCAAGGCCGCGCAATCGACCGCCGGCCATTCCCGCACCGCTTCCGCCACCCGCGCGGCGGCCGTTTCGGCTTTTCGTTTCATCATTCACCCTCGTCCCGCGATATCCCGTCCAGTCTATCATAATTGATGGATTTTGTAATCCCGTTTACTATACGGACGTGGAACGTCCGGTGTATCTTGCCGCATTCGCCCTCCCCCCGACACGGGAAAAGGACCTGACCGACCGCCAGAAGGCGGTCCTCGCCCGGTGGGGACTCCCCTCCGCCCTGTCCCTGCCGCCGATCATGCCCCTCGCCGCCTCGGCGGAAGCGCCGGAGGAGGATTTTCTCTCCGCGGTCCGGGCCGCACCGTGGAAAGAGGCGGTCTTCGGGGGGTACCTGAAGCACGGGTCCCTGATCCTCGCCGCGGCGGATTTCGGCCGGCCGCCGCCCTTCCTCCCGCCGGCCGCGGCGCCTTCCCGGGAAGCGCCGGGCTTCCCCGCCCCCCCGCTGCCGGGGTTCTACATCGCCTGCGCGGGTGACGCCGCAGTGGACACGGCGGAAATCCCGGTCCTCCCCGGAGGGACGATCCGGACGCTGCGCCTTCAGGTCCTGGAGGTCTTCTTCCACCCGGAACCCGCCCGGTGGTGGCGGGCCGTCCGGTGGACGGTGACGCGGGAAGAGTGGATCAAACTCGAAAAGTGAGGGTGCTTCCTAGACCGGAAGGGCGGACTCCACCCTGTTCCGGCCGTTGTTCTTCGCGGCGTACAGGGCCCGGTCGGCTTCCTCGCTGACGATGCCCATGTCCGCGTCCGGACGGAAGGCCGTGATGCCGCACGAGAAGGTGACGAAAAAGTCCTGCTTGTTTTCCCGCTGGCGGATTTGGGAGAAGGTTTCCCGGATTTCGTTCATCAGCCGGACCCCGTTTGCCAGGTCCGTGTTGAACAGGATTACGCCGAACTCCTCGCCGCCGTACCTGCCGATGGTGTCCGTCTTGCGGAGCCGCTCCTGCAGCAGCTTCGCCAGGGACTTCAGGACCCGGTCCCCGGTGAGGTGGCCGTAGTTGTCGTTGACGGACTTGAAGTGGTCGATGTCGATCATGGCGAAACAGATCGGGCTTCCGAGGCGCCGGGCGCGGTTGATGTCGTCGGACAGCTTCTTCTTGAGCTGGGAATGGTTCAGCAGCCCCGTCAGGGAATCCCTCTCCATGAAATAGCGGATCTTCCGGGTCCTTTCGACCCTGATCGCCACCGACGTGATGAGGTGGTCCGGCTGGATCGGCTTGGTCAGGAAGTCGTCGCCGCCCTGCTTGATGGCGTCGAGCTGCTTGTTCACGTCCCGCTCCACCGACAGGAAAACGATGGGGATGCCGACGAAGGCCTCCTGCTGGCGGATCAGCGCGGCCAGTTCCGGGCCGCCGCATCCCGGCATGTAAAGGTCCATCAGGATCAGCTCGGGCTTGAATTCGATGAGGACACGGATGACGTTGCGGGGATCCGAAACCACCGAGGTTATCATGCCCGCCTTCTGCAAAATCATGGCGTAAAAGGAAATCTGTTCCGGATCGTCGTCCACGATGAGAACGTGAAAGGGTTCCTGCTCCTTCGCGTTGGACAGATCGTCGATGGTGTCGATGAGCCGGGAAATGTCGAAGGGGAAACCGAAGAACGCGTCCCCCCCATGGCGCACCGCGAAGAGGCGGATGTCGAAATCGTCCTGCTCGCAGAGGAACATGATCTTGAGCTTGTCCTTTTTCCCCTCGGCGCAGAATTCCCGGAACGCGTCCGCCAGCCCGGCGTCCCTGCGCATCAGGCAGGCGTCGACGATCAGCACCACCGTCTTGTCGTCTTCCAGGAGTTTCTTCACGTCCAGGATCGATTCCGCCTCGAGGATGGAAAAACCGAAAAAGCCGAGCTGGATTTTCAGATCCTCGATGTAAAATGAATCGCTCTTCCACAGGCAGAGATGGCGCGGCCCCTCATCCCCGTCAGCCTCGCCATGCGGATGACCGCCCCGGGGGGAAACCTGGGTCGTGCGGTCCAGGTCCACCGCGGTGTCGATCTGGGCGTGCTCGCATTCCCCGGCGAGGCTCTTGTAGAGCTCGTCGATATTGGCTTTTTCCGTGTCCGTAAGCGGGCCTCCCTGTTCCATCCGGGAATCCAGAAGCAGCTCTATCTCCCGCGCTATGTTGGAAATGGAAGCGAAACCGAATGTGGCGCCCGAGCCGGAGAGCTTGTGTGCGGCGTTCTTGGCCTCTTCGAAATCGTCCAGGTTCCACTCGTCGGGCATTTCCAGCTTGTACAGCGCCGCATGGAGCCCGCCGATGCGTTCCGGCAGGCCGTGAACGAACTGCCGCGAGAGTTCTTTGAGCTTTGCTCGCATTTTGTCGGGAATCCCGTCTCTCATAGCCATCCTTTCATTGACCTCCGCCGCCGATTCAACTACACTATGCATAATACAACCAATCAAGGCGGATTCCCATGAATAATTTCGAATTTCTCAATCCCACGAAGATAATATTTGGAAAAGGCACGGAAAATCAAGTCGGCGCCGAAGTGCGGAAACACGCTTCGTCCTGCCTCCTGCATTTCGGCGGGGGAAGCATCAAAAAGTCCGGACTTTACGACAGGATAACCGCCTCCCTGAAAAAGGAAGGTGTCCGGTTCGTCGAGCTCGGGGGGGTCCAGCCCAATCCCCGCCTCGCCCTTGTCCGGGAAGGCATCGAGCTGTGCCGGAAGAACAAGCTCGAGTTCGTGCTGGCCGTCGGCGGCGGCAGCGTCATCGATTCCTGCAAAGCCATCGCCGCGGGGGTCCCCTACGACGGGGACGTCTGGGACTTCTTCAGCGGAAAACTCATGCCGAAGACCAGGCTCCCGGTGGGTTCGGTGCTGACGATTCCCGCGGCGGGAAGCGAGGCGTCCCACAGCTGCGTCATCACCAACGAAGACGGCATGCTGAAGCGGCCCCTCAACATGGAAATGAACCGGCCCTCCTTCGCGATCATGAACCCGGAACTCACCTTCTCGCTGCCGCCCTACCAGACCGCCTGCGGCGTCACGGACATCATGGCCCACGTCATGGAGCGCTACTTCACCGACGTGCCGAAGGTGGACTTCACGGACAGGCTCTGCGAGGCCACCCTGAAGACCGTCATCGGCAACGCCCCCATCGTGCTGGAAAAGCCGGACGACTACGACGCCCGTGCGGAAATCATGTGGGCATCCACGATCGCCCACAACAACCTGCTGTCCACGGGCCGGGTCGGCGACTTCGGCTCCCACCTCATCGAGCACGAGCTGTCGAGCGTCAACGACGTCGCCCACGGGGCGGGGCTCGCGATCGTGTTTCCCGCGTGGATGAAGTACGTGTACAAACGCATGCTGCCCCGGTTCGTCCAGTTCGCCGTACGGGTCTGGAACGTGGACGAAAGGTTCGACGACCCGGACCGCACGGCCCGGGAAGGCATCGCCCGGATGGAAGCCTTCTTCGCAGGCATCGGCATGCCGGTGCGGCTCGGCGAAATCGGGATAAACGAAAGCCACTTCGACGAGCTTGTCCGCAAGACCCTGATCGGCCGCGGCGAAACGGTGGGCATGGTCATGAAACTGAACAAGGACGACATCCGGGGCGTGCTGAAGCTGGCGCTGTAGGCCCGGCGGCACGGCCGGCGTTTCGCCGGGGAAATGCCGGCGCGGCCCGGGTCGCGCCGGGTACCTACATCCCCTCCGGTTTTTTCTGCATCATCACCGCGTGCACGCCTTCCGCGACGACCTCGTCGTTCTGGTTCATCAGGAAGACCTCTTCCCAGACGATCCCCCGGTCGGGCTTGCTCGTTTCACGCTTGTTCTGGATCCGCCATTTCACCCGCAGGGTGTCGCCGACGAGAATCGCCTTCTTGAATTTCCAGCTCCACTCCAGGGATGCCAGGCTGGTGCCCTCGAAGATGCCCACCCGTGATTTGAGGCCTTCGGCGATGGAAAGACCGTACAGTCCGTGGACGATGCGGGTCTTGTAGATGTTGTACTTCTTCGAATATTCCTCGTCGGTGTGGAGCTGGTTGTAGTCTCCCGACAGCCCCGCGTACATCACCAGATCCGCCTCGGTGACGGTCCGGCCGGGGGACTCGAACTCCTCCCCGATTTCGAACTCCTCGTAGTATTTTCCCGTCGGATGTTTCGCGCTCATGTTTTCTCCTCTCCTGATCGTTATGTATGGATTCCCAGCGCTTCACCCAGGGCCGCCGGAGCCCGGCAGGACTCGCGAACCAGAAGGGGGCTGGGTATTTCAAGCCTCACGGGCGGATCGTCGGGATTTTCCATTCTGCTGAGAAGAAGCCGCACCGCCTCCGTCCCGAGGGGTTCCGGCGGACAGGCCACCGTGGTCAGCGTCGGCCGGCACAGGGCGGATTCGTCCAGGTTGTCGAAGCCGACCACGCCGAAATCCCGGCCCGGCCGGACGCCTTCGTTCTCCAGCCCCATCATGAGGCCCAGGGCCACGATGTCGGTGTAGCACAGGGCGGCGGTCGGCCGGGGGCTCATGGCGAGGATGTTCCTCACCGCCGCCGCTCCGGCGGGAATGGAGGTTTCGGCGGGATGGAACATCTGCGGCCCCGCCGGGATGCCCGCCTCCCGCAGGGCGGCGGTGAATCCGCCGGTCCGGTCGAGCCAGGGCGAGGACACCGGCGAGCCGCCGACGAAAACGATGTTCCTGTGCCCCAGGGACAGAAGGTGACGCACAGCGTCGAAGGCGCCCCGGCGGTTCGCGGCGCCGATATAGTCCGTGTCCCAGCCGGGAATGTACCGGCAGAAGAGCACGAAGGGGACACGATGAGCATCCAGGATTTTCAGGTCCTCCCGCCGCGTCCCGGCGGCCGGGCAGATCAGGAACCCGTCCACCCCGTATTCCAGCATAACCTCGAGGGCGCGGGTCTGCTTGTCCACCTGCTCGGCCGCGTTCGCCCACATGAGGGCCTTTCCCGCCTTGTCCAGCTCCCGCTCCACCCCCACCGACATGGCCGAAAAGAAGGCGTTTTTGATGTTCGCCTCGATGAAGCCGACGGAATGGGATTTCCGGCTCCGCAGGGCGGCGGCCGTCCGGTTGTAGACATACCCGAGTTTCCGGATGGAGCGCATGACCCTTTCGGCCGTGGCCGGCGCCACCGCGGGGTTTCCGCGCAGAACGAGGGAGACGGTGGAACGGGAGACGCCGGCGTCGCGGGCCACGTCGTCGAGGATGATGCGATCTTTCGCCATACGCACCACCCTAATCCCGGCGTTTCCGTTTGTCAATCGAAGGGCGGCGCGGGGAACACGGAAATTCCGGTTGACAGTTTTCGGGAATCGAGTCTACTCTGGGATACATCTACAGCTCATGTCTGTTTAGGAGGAGAAATACATGAAAAAAGCGATCATCGTCGCTCTTGCCCTCATCGTCTGCCTGGGCCTGACGTCCAACGTCTTCGCCGGCGGCGAAAAGGAAAAGGCGGCCGCGAAACCGATCAAACTGGTCGGCGCGACCCAGCTTCCGGACACCTACGTGTTCTACAAAACCCTGGTGTACTTCCGCGACAAGGTGAAGGAGTACTACAAGGGCCCGATCGAAATCGACCTGCACCATTCCGGCGCCGTGGGAAACGAGAAGGATTACATCGAGTACATGATCCAGGGCGTTTCCGTCGACTTCGCCATCAGCGCGCCGTCCTGGGCCGCCACCTTCGACAAGAGGGTTTCGTTCCTCGACCCGCCCTTCCTGTACAGGGACCTGGCCCACTGGGAAAAAGTCCTCGCCACCGGCGACGCCTTCAAACCCATCTGGGACGATCTGCTCAAGAAAGGCCTGCGGATCCTCGGCTACGGCGGCGGCGGCACCCGGAACATGATCCTGCGCAGGCCCTTCACAACCATGAAGGAAGCCTCCACGATCGTTCTTCGCGTCATGGCCTCCCCGATCCAGTCGAAGATCTTCGGCGCCGTCGGCATGAAGCCCACCCCGCTCGACTATCTTGAAGTCTACAACGCCATCAAGACCGGCGTCATGGACGGCCTGGAGAACGAGTCGGCGTCGCTGATGTCGATGAAATTCTACGAAGTCGCCCCGTACATCGTCCAGACCCGCCACGCCATCACCGTCCGGCCCCTGTGGATGAGCGAGAAGAGCTTCCAGAAGCTGCCGAAGGACCTGCAGGACGTCGTGCTGAAGGCCGGCAGGGAAGCCACGAAATTCCACCGCGACACCGAGACGGGAGACGACGCCAAGGCCCTGAAGGAAATGGAAGCCAAGGGCATGATCAAGCTCGTTCCCTTCGACACCACCGAAATGCAGCGCCTCGCCGCGCCGGTCCTGATGGACTACGCGAAGGAACTGGGCGCCGAGGATATTCTGAAGGCGGTCCAGGCCGTAAAATAATACGGACCCGCCGATCCCGGCCGGGGGCCCCGCGGGGGTTCCCGGCTTTTTTTTAGGACAGAGGTGACACC
>CAZGUL010000050.1:0-11488 GCA_964529055.1 uncultured Spirochaetaceae bacterium | reverse complement strand
GCCTGGCACTCGATGGCCTCGCGCAGGGCGTTGCGATCCCGGATCGTTTCCGGGGTAAGGGCCACGACCCGGGAGCCCCAACGGGGAAAAGACTCAACCAGCCCCTCGAACTCGAGCCGGTGAAGGGCCTCGATGACCGGTATCGCCGAAACTCCGGCGAGCTTCGCCATGCTGCGGATCGACAGTTTCTCCCCCGGGAGGAGTTCGCCGTTCAGAATTTTACCGGCGATGATGTCGTAGGCCGTTTCGCCCGAGGAGGGGACGGGGTCCATGACGAACCGTACCTGCCGGCTGCGCGTGTTCATTTTTCTCCATACATGGTCGCGAGAACCGAAAAATCCAGGTCGTCCTTTCCCGCGTAGGAATCGTACACCTTGCCGGCCAGTTCGAGGAGCGGCAGGTCAAGCCCCTTCGCCTCGCCGCGGGCGATATCCAGATCCTTCTTCATCAGCCGGAACTTGAAGCCCCCGGCGAAGTCCGCCCGGGAGACCTTGGGAAATTTGTTCGTGAAAACGTAGGAACCGCCGGAACTTTCCTTGACGATTTCGAACATCCTGTCCATGTCCAGGCCCAGTTTCCGCGCCAGGGCGTGCGCCTCCGCGACGGCGACCATGTTGAGGGCCGCGAGCATCTGGTTGACGGCCTTCAGGGCCTTGCCGTCCCCGGCCGACGGCAGCCTGCGGGTTTTTCCCAGGACCGTGAGCACCGGGTCGAGATCGTCGATGACGGCGGGGTCGCCGGCCGCGAAAATCGTGAGGTTCCCCGACGCCGCCCCGGCGACCCCTCCGGAGACGGGTGCGTCGACGACCGCCTTCGTTTTGGCACTGTAATCCGCGGCGATTTTCCGCATCGTGCCGGGGGCGCAGGAGGTCATTTCCAGGATCGCCGCGCCTTCCCCGACGGCGGCGAAAAATCCGGAATCCCCGTACAGCTCCAGCAGGGCCGCGTCGTCGGGGACGATGGAAAGGACGAGATCGGCGCCTTTCACGGCCCCGGCGAAATCCGGCGCCACCACACCGCCGGCGGCGGCGAAATCGTCCGCGGCGGCCCTGTTCCGGTGCACTGCGCTGCGCACCGCGAACCCGGCCGCGACGAGCCTATTCGCCATCGGGAGCCCCATGGCTCCGAGACCGATGAATCCTATGGTTTTGATGGTTCGCATGGTTCGCTCCGTATGATTTGGTATTTTCCGAGATGAACGCGTAAGCGTCCTCGGTAATCCGCCGTTTCTGGAACATCTGCATGACCATGGTCAGAACGACCAGTATGGTCAGCACGACGGCTACCGGGTATTTCGTGTACGTTTCCCACAGCACGGAAACGTACTTGCCGTCGGCAAGGGAGAGCCACCGGCGGAAATTTTCCTCCATCAGCGGTCCAAGAATCAGGGCCAGCACCATCGGCGCGCGGGGGACTTCCTGCTTCGACATCAGATAGCCGAGAACTCCGAACAGCAGCATTGCCCCCACATCGAACATGCTGCTCTGGATCGCGTAGGTGCCGATGACGCAGAGCGCCAGAATGCCGGTGTTCAGGACGGGGCGGGGAATGAAAAGCAGCTTCGCGAAATGCTTCGCCCCGAAAAGGCCGAATACGAGGAACAGGATGTTGATCATCACCATGCCGATGAAGATCGCCGAAACGAGATCGTAGTTCTTCTCGAACATGAACGGTCCCGGCTGGATGCCGTGGAGAACGAAGGCCCCGATCAGGATCGCCGTCACCGCGTCGCCGGGGATGCCCAGGGAAAGAAGCGTCGTCATCGCGCCGCCCGTGCATGCGTTGTTCGCCGATTCCGCGGCAGCGATGCCGTCCACCGCCCCCTTGCCGAGCAGGGAAGGATTTTTGGAAAACCGTTTCTGCTGGGCGTACGCGACGATGGCCGCGATGGTGCCGCCCGCTCCGGGTATGGCCCCGATGATGACGCCGATGACGCTGGATCGCAGGATCGTCCCCCACAGGCCGCGGACTTCCTTGAAGCTTTCCAGGCTTTTTTCCACCTTGTACACCTGCGCCTTCGTTCCGACCGCGTGTTTCTCGATGTTGAGAAATATCTCGGAAACGCCGAAAAGTCCTATCATCGCGGCGATGAACTCGACTCCCGACAGGAGATGGACCGACCCGAAGGTGAACCGGGACGCGGCGGTGAGCGGGTCGAACCCGATGGTGGCGACGAGGAGTCCGATGAAACCCGCGATGAGGCCCTTCAAGGTGGAACCCGGGGAAACGTAGGCCATGATGCTGATTCCCCACAGCGCCACCAGGAACATCTCCAGGGAGGTGAACTTGAGGGCGATGTTCGCGATGAGCGGCGAAAACAGGGCCAGCGTGACAACGCTGAAAAGGCCGCCCAGGGAGGAGCTCAGGGTCGCGATGCCGATCGCCCTGCCCGCCTGCCCCTTCTGCGCCAGGGGATAAGCGTCCAGAGTCGTCATGACGGCCGAAGGCGTTCCCGGAATGTTGACCAGCGTGGCGGATATGGAACCGGCGTAATTCGCGGAGCAGTAGATGCCCAGCAGCATCATGATCGCCGCGGTCGGGGACAGACTGTACGTCAGAGGAACGAGAATGGAAACTCCCATGGTGGCGGTGAGGCCGGGAAGGGCTCCCACGATGAGCCCAAGAACCACCCCGAGGACCATGAAAATGATGACACCAGCGTCGAAAAGTCCCAGACCCGCAGTATACAGACCGATGTTCATAGATCGCTCCCGTTTAACCGAATAAGAGCCCGTGGGGAACGGGGACCTTGAAAAAGATGAAAAACACGACGTAGAGGACCGCCGTGAGGGGTATGCTCACGAGAAGGGACGTCCTTTTCTTCGCTCCCGAAATCAGGGGCACGAAACCGGTGAAAAGGAGAGTCGGCAGGATGAAACCCGTCAGATGGATTCCCAGTATGTACCCGCAGAGGAGGAGAAGGATGACGAGGACCCTCCCGAGTCCCTCCCTGTCCGCGTACGCCGACGGTTTTTTTTCTCCGCCCCCGCCTTTCAGAACGGCCTGAACGATGAGGATGAGTCCGAAACAGAAAACCACACCTGCGAGAATTTTCGGATACAGGGCGGGATTTTCCGAGAGGGACACGCCGCCTTTCTCGAATGCCGAGGACGAAAAATATACAAAGAGTGACAGCCCCACGGCGACGGCGCCGTTGACGATATCTTTGACCATGCTACCCATGCTCCCCGTGGTATAAAGAAGGGGCCGGCGGCACGCCGGCCCCTTCCGGAATGGATTATTTCGTTCCGATGCCCTTCATCAGTGCCGCGGTGATGTCGATCTGCTCGTTGAAGAATTTCGTGAATTCCTTGTGCCCCTTGAATTTCTTCTCCAGGCCCGCGTTTTTGACCAGCGTGTTGAACTCTTCCCCTTCCATTCCCGACTGCACGGCTTTTTCGATGATGTCGAGAATCGGCTCAGGAACGCCCTTGGTCGTGAAAACGCCCCGCCAGATGGGATACGTAACCTTGATGCCCGCCTCAATGCAGGTCGGAACTTCGGGCAGCGACGCGTGCTTGCCTTCGCTCATGACGGCTATGGGCCGGATTCTGCCGGCGTCGATGAGAGCCTTGGATTCCGCGTGGTTCACGATGACCAGGTCAACTTCCCCGCCCGCGAGAGCCTTCAGCATCGGCGGTCCGCCGCCCGAATACGCGACGTACTGGAACTCGATCTGGGCCGCCTGGGCGAACGTCACCGCCGCCAGATGCCACAGGGTCCCCACGCCGTTGTGCGAAACTTTGAGCTTCGCGTTTTTCGCGGCCGCGACAAAATCACCTAAGGTTTTGTACGGCGCATCGTCTTTTACCAGAAGGACCGCCGTATCCTCGACGACCTGCGCCACCGGCTGAAATCCCGATACGGGGACATCCACGCCGCCGTAGGTTTGCAGGATCACCGTCTGGGAATTGAAGTAAATCCTCTGCCCGTCCGGTTTCGCCTGCACGGTTTCCAGGGCCGCCACGGCCCCGCGGGAAGCCGCCTTGTTTTCCGGCAGCACGTTCACGCCCAGGGCTTTTTTCATCCCCGGAATCAGCGAACGGACGATAAGATCGTTTCCCCCTCCCGCGGCCGCGGGGATTATGAACGAAACGTCTCCGTTCGGATATTTGACCCCGCTTTCCTTGGCCCCCGCGCCCATGACGAGCGCGGCGCACAGGAAGAAGAGAAACATAGTAATACCCGGTTTCTTCATCCTTTCGACCTCCTCAAGATTGCTGTTATAACGATTATAACGACCCCAGTATACGCGAGGCTTTTCCGGAACGCAAGCTTTTTTGTTTCATTTTGGCCGGCTCTGTACTATCATTGTATTGCGAGAAAATATCGACGGAGGGAGCCGATGCAAAGTAATTTGACTGCGGGCAAGGTAAACGTATTCATCGAGAAAGACGAAGCGGCCATGGGCGCGAGAACCGCCGCAATGGCCGCGAAGGAAATCATGGCCGCTGCCGACAGGGGCAAGCTGCCGGTGTTGTGGCTGATGGCCGCCCCGAGCGGGTTCGCCTTCTACACGGCCTTCATCGATCTGTGCCGCAGGGACAAGGCGCTCGCCTCGCTGATGCGCAGGACGTATTTCTTCCAGTTCGACGATTATCCCATCGGCCGCGGGGATCCGAAATTCCCCATCACGTTCCGCTCCCTGCTGGAAACATATTTTTTCGTTCCCCTCGCCGGGGTCTGCGGACCGCTGGAACACGTGGAACTCATGGAGCTGACCGGAGGAGCCGACGACGACCGCATCGCCGCCGGGTACGCGGCGCGGGTTCTCGGCGTTCTGGACGACAAGGATTATTACGTCCTTGAGATCAAAGGCATCGGAATGGACGGCCACTGGGGGTTCCACGGTTCCGAAACGCCCCTGGACAAGGCGCCGGGAATCATCAAGGTCCCCATGAAGGGGCAGAACATTCATCAGCAAAAGATCGACTGGCCGCAGTATTTCAGGACCGACGCGGACGTTCCGAAGCACGCGTACTCGTTCACGGTGGCCGCCTTCATGAAGGCGGACTGCGTCATCGACAACGTGCCCCAGGCCTCGAAGCAGTATTCGGTGCTGGCTTCCTACGGGGACGAAACCGTGCTGAACGACATCCCTTCGTCGGCGTTGAAGAAACACGACAACGCCTCCGCCATCCTCACCGAAAATTCGGCGGCGATCCTGGCGGAATACCGGCAGGCCCTGACCCAGACGGGGTCCCCGAAAATATCGCGCAGCATGTATGACAGGCTCGCGGCTCTCTGGGACGAGCCGGACAACCCGGCGGCGGTGACGGCTAACAAGGACGTCATGGACGCCGTCCTCTCGAAACTGGGCTTTATCTAAAGCTGATCGATGACGCCGCCGCCGAAGGTGAACCCCCCGCCGAAAGCGGTCATGCCGATCCGGCGGCGGCCTTCCCTTTTTTCCCGCAGGAGCGTTTCCAGGCAGAGCGGTATCGTGCTGGAAGACGTGTTTCCCAGGTCCTTGATGTTGCTGAAAACCTTTTCCACCGGCGCCTTGAGCTTCTGCCGCACCGCGTTGATGATGCGCTGGTTCGCCTGGTGGGGAACCACCAGGTCCAGGTCCTCCGGCCGGATGCCGGCCTCCCGGCAGGCGGCCTCGAGCATGGACATCATTCCCCGGACGGCTTCCTGAAAGACCCGCGGTCCTTCCATGAAGATTTTGTCTTCGTTTCCCGCCGGGACCCGGAGGATTTCCCCGGACTCCCCCTTCGCTGACAGAACGGGACGCAGCACTCTGCCGGCGGCGCCCGCCAGGTTCTTCCCGGCGGCGAGGAGCGTCGCCGTCGCGGCGTCGCCGAAAATGGGAGCCGTGTCGGGATCGGCTGTGTCGGTCTTCGGAGAAAGGGCTTCCGCGGTGACCAGCAGGATTTTCGCGTCCGGCCTGCTCTGCAGGAAATCGTAGGCGATCTGGAGGCCGTACAGGTACCCCGAACAGGCGGCGCTGATGTCGTAAGCCTGGATCATCGAGTTTTCGTCCCCCGCCGCGAGCTCGTGGTGGATCATCGTCGCCAGCGCCGGCGTGTTGTAAATGGGTGTTCCCGTGGAGCACAGGATGAGATCGATGTCCTGGAGGCGGACCCGGGTCCGGGCGAAAAGCTTGCCGCAGGCGTCCACCGCCAGGGTCAGGACGGTTTCGCCCTCGCCGAGCCACGGCCGGGAGGAAATGCCTGTGCGCTTGACGATGTCCGCCGGCGTCCAGGTGGGACACATCCGGGAAATCTCCTCGTTTCCGACTCTGCGGGAGCCTGTGGCGCCGGCGATCCCGACGATGCCCACTTCGACCGGTCCGGCCGCACGGGCCGCGGAAATTCCGACGGCGGCGCCGGTTTCGGGCATTTCGGCCTCCGTCTCGTCCCGTCGGAGCTTCAGGCCCGTTATGACGGGGATCCCCGCTTCTTCCTTCATGACGGTTTTCCGGACTTTCTCCTCCCCTGCCTCCGCCGTCCGGATGTGCATGATGGGAGTCCCGACCTTCACGGAAAACCCCTCCTCGACGAGAAGGGCTTCCACCGTTCCGGACACCGGGGAGTTGAGTTCCAGGGCGGCCTTGTCGGCCTCCATCTCCGCCAGAAGCATGCCCGCTTCGACGGCGTCGCCGGGTTTGACCTTCCAGGCGATGACCGAAATCGACTCGTCGGCGGGGCTGGAACCGACGGCCTCCACGACGAAAATTCCCGCCTCGCTTCCTGCTTCAGCCCTCCACGCGATTTCTCCGTCGAGAAGGCCGACGGCCGCCTCGAGGACCTTTTTGAAGGAAGGAAGGACTTCTATCTGGTTCTCGAAATTGTAGGGGACCCAGGTGTCGGGCCGGGTTATCCTGCGCATGGCAACCCGCCGCTTCGCCTTCTCCGCCACCGTCGCGGCGACTTCAGCTCCCATGCCGCAGGTCCGGGCGTCCTCGTGAACGACCACGAGCCGCCCCGTTTTCTCCGCGCTCCGGAGGACCGCCTCCTCGTCCCAGGGCTGAACGCTCCGCAGGTCGATGACGTCGGAGGCCGCGCCGTGTGCTTCCAGGGCGGCCGCCGCCTGCAGGCACAGGCCCGGCGTGTTGCCCCAGCCGACGAAGGTCATGTCGTCTCCCCTCCGGAGAAAGCGGGCCTTTCCCGGCGGAACGAACAGGTCCCGGGCTTCCGCCTCCGCGGCGTTGTCCCTGTCGTTGAGAAGGGTTTTCGGATACAGGAATATGGTCGGCCTCCCGGACTCGAAGGCGGCGTTCAGCAGTCCCGCAGCGTCCGCCGCCGTGGATGGCATGAAGACGTCCACTCCCGGGGTGTGGGCGGCCAGGGCTTCCATGCTGGAGGCGTGAAAGGGGCCCAGGCCCGGACGGTAACCGCCGCAGGTGGCCATCACGATGACCGGCGCCTGCCAGGAGCCGTCGGTGCGCCAGTACATGCTGGCAAGCTCGGAAAAAATCTGGTTGTAGGCCACGGGCATGAAGTCCGCGAACTGCAGGAACGCCACGGGGCGGTCGCCGGCCAGGGCCCGGCCGACGGAGTATCCGAGGATCGTCGATTCGGCAAGCGGCGAGTTGACCACCCGCCCCGGGAAAGCCTCCGACAGCCCCCGGGTCACCCCGAAAACGTCGCCCTTCGGGTCCTCGATGTCCTCCCCGAAGAGAAAAACCCGGGGGTCCACCGCGAGCCTCGCCCGGAGAGTCTCCCGCAGAGCTTCCAGCATGGTAAGGCTCCTGCCGCCGGGGGAGGCCTTGTCCGCGCCTTCGGCGCCGCGGAATTCCCTGGCCGGGTCCGTCAGGGCCGGGGCGAAAGGCTTCACCGCGTCGAAGACCGGCGCCGGATTCCCGGCACGCTGGATGCGGTGGGCCAGGTCCGCCAGGTCCCGGCGGATGTCCGCCTCCAGCCGGTCCAGTTTTTCGGGGCTTTCGCCGCGATGGACGAGAAGGTCCCGGAGCTTCGCGACCGGATCCCCTTCCCGGTGGACATCGGCAATTTCCTCGGCCGCCCGGTAGAGCCTCTGGTCGTCGGCGTTGGAGTGGCTCGCGAGCCTTTCCATCCGGGCGACGACGATGCGGGGCCCGCGGCTGTTCCGGATTTCCCGGACCTCCCGGCCGAAGACCTGGTAAAGTTCGTCCGCCCGGCGGCCGTCCGTGCAGGTTATCGGAATGCCGTAAAAGGATTCCGCCCTGCCGCCGGGGGTCGAGAAAAAAGTCCTGCCTTCGGTCTTTGTGGAAATGGCGAGAGAATTGTCCTGGACCAGAAAAAGCACCGGAAGATTGTCCCGGACGGCCTGCCCCACCGCTTCCATCACCTCGCCCTGCTGGGTCGTTCCGTCCCCCAGGGAACACAGCACCAGCGGATGCCCGGGCCGGTCCTTGACGACCGCCGCGATCCCCGCCGCCTGCAGGGCGCTGTTGCCGACCGGCGTCGGGATGCTGAGGATGTTGAGGCGGGCGCAGGAAACCAGGGCGTGCATCTGCCGCCCCCGGCTGAACGAGCCGTCCTTCGCGAACAGAGACAGGAGAAGTTCCTCCGGCGTCATGCCCCGGGCCAGCATCAATGCCCGGTCCCGGTAATGGCAGTGGAGGTAATCTTCGGCTATAAGGTGGGGGACCAGCGCCGCGGTGGCTTCGTGCCCCGCCCCGCTGACGAAAAACGAGGCCTCTCCCCGGCCCGTGTAGCTCTGTTCCAGGATATCGATTTCCCGGCTGGTGAACATGTGCCGGTACAATTCGCCGAGAGTCTCCAGCGCAGGTCCTTTCGATTCAGTAACGCTCATTCTTCATCCTCCGCCCGGGCAGGGTAAGAAAGTCGAGAAATTTCATTTGCACCTACGACGCGTTTCACGGCGAAAAGGTTGCAAAAAAAACGGCCGGAAGGTCTCCCGGCCGCAGTCGCTCCGGCGGCGCGCCCCGCGCGCCGCCCGGGAGTTCTTATTTTCCGACAAGAATCGCGCCGACATCGCTTTTCGCGTCGGAGACCTGCCTGATTCCGAACTTTTCCACCAGGACCTTCGCCACGTTGGGCGACACGAAGGCGGGAAGGGTGGGGCCAAGCCTGATTCCCTTGACGCCCAGGAAAAGCAGGGCGAGGAGGACCGCCACGGCCTTCTGCTCGTACCACGCGATGTCGTACGAAATGGGAAGATCGTTGATATCAGCGAGACCGAACACTTCCTTCAGTTTGAGGGCGATGAGGGCCAGCGAATAGGAGTCGTTGCACTGCCCCGCGTCGAGGACCCGCGGAATGCCGCCGATATCGCCGAGCTGCAGCTTGTTGTACCGGTACTTCGCGCAGCCCGCGGTCAGGATGACCGTGTCCTTCGGCAGTTCCTGGGCGACCTCGGTGAAGTAGCTCCGCGCGGGCTGGCGTCCGTCGCAGCCGCCCATCACGACGAAGCGCTTGATGGCGCCGGACTTGACGGCGTCGACGACCTTGTCCGCCAGCGCCATGACCTGTGCGTGGGCGAAACCGCCGACGATGGTGCCTTTCTCGATTTCCTGCGGAGCGGGGCAGGTTTTGGCCAGCGCGATGATTTCCGAAAAATCCTTCGCCTTGCCTTCCTTGCGATCAGGAATGTGCTTGACGCCGGGATAGCCGGCCATGCCGGTGGTGAAGATGCGGTTCTTGTAGGCGTCCCTGACCGGAACTATGCAGTTCGTTGTCATCAGGATCGGCCCGTTGAAGGAGGCGAATTCCTTGTCCTGCTTCCACCAGGCGTTGCCGTAATTGCCCGCGAAGTGCTTGTACTTCTTGAACGCCGGGTAATAGTTGGCGGGAAGCATTTCGCTGTGGGTGTAGACGTCGACGCCGGTCCCCTCGGTCTGCTTCAGAAGCTCTTCCATGTCCTTCAGGTCGTGGCCGGAAATCAGAATGCCCGGGTTGCCCCGCACGCCGATGTTGACCGTTGTGATTTCCGGGCTGCCGTAGGTCGACGTGTTCGCCTTGTCGAGGACGGCCATCGCGGCGACGGCGGTTTCCCCGGCCTTCATCAGCAGGGCGACCATCTGATCGACGCTGAGGTTTTCGAGGGTCGAATTCAGGGCCTCCACGAGGAAGTCCCAGATCCTGGGGTCCGTGTGACCCAGGACCTCGGCGTGCTCCGTGTAGGCCGCGATGCCCTTGAGGCCGTAAATGAGGAATTCCCGCAGGGACCTGACGTCGGCATTCGCGGTGGTAAGAACCCCGACCGCGGCGGACTTGATCTTCATGACCTCCCTGTCGGTGGTGAACCAGACGGCCGCGTCGGGCGCTCCGGACACGGGGGCCGGCAGTCTTTTTTTCAGCTCATCCCGGAGCGCGAGCCCCTCGGTAATAAGGGCGAAAAACCGCTCGTCGTCGAAGTTGGCGTTGGTGATGGTGGCGAAAAGTCCCCGGGCGATGAATTTTCCGGCCTTTTCCACCGCCGCGGCGTCGAGCTTCCTGGCGTACCACGCGATGCCCTTCATGGTGTGAATGAAAAGGTCCTGAAGCTTCGCGGTCTCCTCGGGTTTTCCGCAGACTCCGCGGATCGTGCACCCTTCGTTTTTCGCGGCTTCCTGACATTGAAAGCAGAACATGCTCATCTCTGTTCCTCCGTTAATGTTTTTACGGCTGCACTATACCCGATGAAGAAAAGCATCTCCGTAACAAATGTTACGCTTCTCGATAAAAAAGTATCAATATTTCAAACGGCCAGAGCGTCTTCCAGCTTCACGCCGCCGTATCCCAGGGAAACCCTTTTAAAGGCTTCGTCGCCGTTCGTGGAACGCATTCCGAGCTGGATGAGAAAAACGGCTTTTTTCAGGGATTCCTTGGTGCCGAAAATCGGAAACTTGAAAGGTTTGAAGCGCCTGAAAACCTCGGTCCGCTCTTTTATCGTCTCGTATTGCCGGAAAAGTCCCAGCCACCCGTGGCGGTACGCGGCGATGTACTTCTGCAGGCCGTCGTACACGCCCTTCACCTCGGCGTTCCGGACCTGGTACAGGCCGTCGATTCCCTCCGCCGCGTAAACCCTGACAAGGTTCAGCTGAAAGGCCCTCTCGCCCGTGATTTCCCTCTTTTTCGTTCTGAGCCTGAGCTGCTCCGTACCCCCCTCCACCAGACCCAGGAGGCCGTACCCCTGGTCGTCGAGATAGAACACCTTGATCTCCCTGTCCGTGCCGACGGTCTGGGCCTCGGAGTTGCGGGCGTCGATGAATTTCAGGACCGCGGACAGGAACTGTCCCCCGCCCTGGTCGGGTTTTTCCGCGGCCGTGCCGGGACCGAAAACGTCTTCCCAGGAAAAACGCAGGAAAAAGTAGCTGATGTCTTTCCCATCCAGAACGAGGCCCGGATAATCATTGACGTACACGCCTTTCATTTCCAGGGATTCCAGGGTATTCAGGCGGTGTAGATCCGACATGCGCCTCTCCTTGTCGTATTATAGTACTAGGTTACACGAAATCCGCGTCCGGGGCAAATTCTTTAGTCCCGCGGACGGGTCAGTACGACGAGAGCGCGGCGTACAAGGCTGTTTTGTACGGTTCTCCGGTTATTTTGCCCCA
>CAZGUL010000049.1:0-11610 GCA_964529055.1 uncultured Spirochaetaceae bacterium | reverse complement strand
GTCCCCTTCCCTCACCCCCAGGGCCATGCCGAAGTAGGTCGTCGCCACGAAGAGCAGCGTGATCGCCTCCTCGGATTCGACGAAGGAGATGTTCAGCGCATAGCGGAGAAAAACGGAAACGATGACCATGACGGTCATCACCGCCATCAGCGCCGTGCACCACACGGACAGGACCTTGTCGACGAGCTTCACGAACCGTACCACGAAACGCCTCCGGGGATGAGAGGCGGGGAAGGCCCCGCCCCCCAGGGATCAGCCGCCCATCGCGATTTTGCGGACCTCGTCCAGTTCGGCCTGGGTGAAGGTTCCTTTCTTGATGTAGAAATCGTAAACCGGTTTGCAGGCGTCGATGAACATCTTGCGCTCCGCCGCCGTGGGTTCGTAGATCTGGACGCCCGAATCCTTGATGACCTTGAACCACTTTTCGTTCGTGCCCTCCCGGAGCTTGTTCTGCTCGTCCGTGTAGAGCCACGCCCCGTCGGTCACGATTTTCTGCAGGTCCTCAGGAAGTCCGTTGAACCATGCGGGATTGACGCAGAACGGCTCGGGATGGAACTGATAGTTTATCACCGTCAGGTACTTCTGCACCTCGTGAAATTTCATCGTCGCGATGTTCATGAAGGGGTTTTCCTGGCCGTCCGCGACGCCGGTTTTCAGGGCCATGTACGTCTCGCCGTAGGGAATCGAAACCGGGTTCGCTCCCATGGCTTCCATGGCCTTGATGATGGATTCCACGGGAGGCGTCCGCATCTTCAGCCCCTTCATGTCCGCCGGCGTTTTGATGGGGCGGATGTTGTTGGAGAAGTGCCGGGAGCCTCCGTCGCCGACGGCGAGCATCTTGATGCCGTACTTTTCGGCGTCCTTCGCGATCGCCGCACCTGCCGGGCTTTTGGTGACCCGCACCAGGTCCGCCTGTTTGACGAAGAAGAACGGCATAAGGTACAGGTTGAGCTTCGGCGTCAGGGCGTCGAAGACCCCGCCCAGGTAGCCTTCCTGGGTCCCCATCTTGACCGCCTCGATCATCTCGGCTTCCTTGCCGAGCTGCCCGGAGGGATAAATCTCCACCTTTATCCGTCCTCCGGCTTTCTGGTGAACGAAGTCCTGGAACTTCAGAAGGGCTTCGTGGCGGGTCGAGTCGGTGGGCATGGAATGCCCGAATTTCATGACGACAGTCTTCGCGGCCGGCGCCTCCTTCGCGCCCGCGGCATACACCGCGGCGGCGGCGCAGAGAAACACGACGAACAGCAGCCATCCTTTTTTCATGACACACCTCCGGTTTTTATTATAGGTTCCCGTTCCGGGAGTTTCCACTTTTTCCGTCCGGCGCGCCGGCCTTTCCTCACGACCCGGAATCATGCCAGCGTCTCCATCGGCACCGCGTCCATGTCGGTGAAAGTCTGGTTTTCACCCACCATGCCCCAGACGAAGGAATAGCTGCGGGTCCCGACGCCGGAATGGATGGACCAGCTCGGCGAGACCACCGCGTCCCCGTCCCGGACCACGATGTGGCGGGTTTCCCGGGGTTCCCCCATCAGGTGGAAAACCACCGCATCCGCCGGAATGTCGAAATAGAGGTACACCTCCATCCTGCGCTGGTGGGTGTGGCAGGGCATGGTGTTCCACACGCTCCCCGGCTCGAGCCGGGTGACGCCCATCACCAGGTTGCAGGTGGGAAGGACGTCGGGATGGATGAGCTGGTAAATCGTCCTCCGGTTGCATTCCCCGACGGAACCGAGCCTGACCTGCTTCGCGTCCCCGGCGCGGATCGGTCGGGTCGGAAATTCCGCGTGGGCCTGGCCGCAGACGAGGTAGAATTTCGCGGGCACGGCGGGGTCCGCCCCGGAGAAGGACACCCGGCGGCCGCCCTTCCCGACGTACAGGGCTTCCAGGTTTCCGAGCTCGTACGTCTTTCCGTCAACCGAAACTGTCCCCGGGCCGCCCATGTTGAGGACACCCAGCTCGCGCCGTTCCAGCAGGTAATCGGCGCCGATGGTTTTCCTGTCCGCCTCGAGGAGGATTTCGCCGTCCCCGGGCACCGCCCCCCCGACGATGATCCTGTCGATATGGGAGTAGACGAGTTTCAGCTTCCCCGGACGGAACAGGTCCCGGACGAGAAATTCTTCGCGCATTTTTCCGGTGTCGAAGGTTTTGGCGTGTTCGGGATGCACTCCATGCCGGACTTCCATGGTATCCTCCCCATGTTTCATATTACGAAACAAAGTTTCCACATGGCGGGAAAAAATCACAAGGTCCGGTCCGGCCTTGTTTCACCATGCAAAACACCCTCTTTATTACCGATACGTTACCACGAGACCGGCGGGATGTCAACGAAATTCTCGTTTCTGCGGATTCCCATGTAGCCGAGGCGTCGGGAGATTTCCGCCGCCGTTTCGGCGACTTTTCCGCCCACCGCTTCCGGCGGCAGGCCGATGTCCTTCTTCCAGGAAACGCTGATGGCGCCGATGGCCGAGCCCCGGTAATCGTAGAGGGGGGCGCCCACGCAGTTTTCGCCCGGCTCGAGTTCCTCGTCGTCCAGGCTCCAGCCCCTGCGGCTGCTGCGGTGAAGATCCTCCAGCAGGGAGGGCAGATCGGTTTTCGTGCTGGGCGTAAACCCCCGCAGCTCGATCCCCGCGAAAAAGCGGGCGATTTCCTCGTCGCTCCGGTCCATGATCATGGCCTTTCCCAGGGACGTGCAGTAGACCGGACGCCTCCTCCCGATGACCGAATACTTCCGCAGGCTGTTGAACTGCTCGTATTTGTCCAGATAGACGACTTCCCGGTCCTGGAGCATGGCGAGAAACACCGTCTGCTTCGTTTCCTGGGACAGTTTCCGGAGATACGGTTCCGCCTCGGTCTTCAGCTCCACGTTGTTCAGGTACGCGCTGGAAAGGCCGATGAACTGCACCCCGATGCGGTACCGGTTGGACTCGCCCTTTTCGATGTAGCCCCGTTTCCGCAGTACCGCCATGAGGCGGTACACCGTGCTTTTATGCAGATCGAGCCGGGTCGCGATCTCGGTGAGCCGGAGCCCCCGGTGCTCCCCCGACAGAAGCTCGATGATGTCGAATACCCGTTCTATGGATTGGACCGTCATTCTTTACAAATGGTAAATCATTGTTTCGAATTATGCAACATCAGAGCGCCCAGGCCAAAAGGATCCTTTCCGCCGCCCGCAGGCCGTCCACCGCGGCGCTCATGATGCCGCCCGCGTAGCCGGCGCCCTCGCCCGCCGGGTAGAGTCCCCGGACGGGGGAACCGCCGTCCTCGCTGCGGAGGACCCGGACCGGGGACGAACTGCGGGTTTCCACGGCGGTGAGGACCGCGTCGGGATGATCGAAGCCCCGGAGGACCCGTCCCAGGGCGGGAAGGGCTTCCCGCAGCGCATCGGCGGCGAAATCCGGCAGGCAGGCCGCCACGTCGCCGTAGACGACCCCGGGCCTGTAGCTGGGGAGCACCTCGCCGGGGCCTGCCGACGGCCGCCGGAGGAGAAAATCCCCGAGCCGCTGGACGGGCGCCCGGTATCCGCCCCCGCCGGCCGCGTAGGCCGTCCGCTCCCACCGGCGCTGAAATTCGATTCCCGCCAGGGGTCCCTCCCCGCCGAAATCCGCAGGGTCCACCCCCACGAGCAGGGCGGCGTTGGCGTTGGCCCCGTCCCGGGCGTACTCGCTCATTCCGTTGGTCACCACGCCTCCCTCCTCCGACGCGGCGGGCACCACCCAGCCGCCGGGGCACATGCAGAAGGTGTAGACCGACCGGCCCCCGGCGCAGTGGTGGACGAGCTTGTAGTCCGCGTGACCGAGCCGGGGGTGTCCGGCGAAGCGGCCGTACTGGGCACGGTCGACCAGTTCCTGGGGGTGTTCGATCCTGACGCCGATGCTGAAGGGCTTCGCCTGCAGGGGAACACCCCGGCGGAGAAACATCCCGAAGGTGTCCCGGGCCGAGTGCCCCACCGCGGCGACCAGGGCTTCCACGCGGACCCTCTCCTCGCCCTCCCGGCCGGCGCAGCCTTCCCGGCCGGCGAGCATGACCTCCCGGAGCCGCCCGTCCTCGATCCCGATGTCCGCGAGCCGGGTCCCAAAGCGGAATTCCCCGCCGGCCCGGATGATCTCCCGGCGGAGACCCGCCGCGACGGTCTTCAGCCTGTCGGTGCCGATGTGCGGCTTTGCCTGGTAGAGGATTTCCGGCGGGGCCCCCGCGGCGGCGAACTCCGCGAGGACGGTCCGGCACCGGGGGTCCCGGATGTTGGTGGACAGTTTTCCGTCCGAAAAGGTCCCGGCCCCGCCCTCGCCGAACTGGATGTTCGATTCCGGGTCCAGGACCCCCCGGCCGGCGAATTCCTCCACGTCCCTCTCCCGTTCCTCCACGGGCCGGCCCCTTTCCACGACCAGGGGGCGGGCGCCCGCGCGGGCGAGAAGGAGGGCGGCGAACAGGCCCGCGGGGCCCGAGCCGGCGACGACGACGCGTTTTCCGCCGGTTCCCGGGTGCCATGCCGGAACGGCGGGGCGGTACGGGGCTTCTTCCGGCGCCGCCTCGATTTTCACGCCCCGCCTACCCCGCCCGGCGAGGACCCGGCTCTCGTCCTCCGGGGCGAGCCCCAGGTCCACGGAAAATACGAGACGCACATCGTTCCTGTCCCGGGCGTCCACGGATTTCCGGCGGACGGCGGCGGCGAGGATCCGGCCGGCGGGAATCCCGAGGACCCGGGCGCAGACCCCGGGCAGGGAGGATTCGTCCTCGTCGGGCCGGAGCGTAATCCCGTGAACGCGGATCATGCTATTGCGCGGGTATTCCCAGAATTTTGGAGATCTTTTCCCAGGCCTGCCCGCGGAAATATTGAAAGTCGTTGGGGATTTTCGGATCGTCGATGTACTTCACCAGTTCCGCGGTCTGCTTTTCCAGCAGTTCCTGGGCGGCGGCCATCTCGAGAATGGTGTTCCGGTCCTCGCCGACGGCCAGGTCCTTCTCGGTCAGGGCCGCGAGAGTCTCCCTGATGTTCTTGACGATTCCGCCGATTTCCAGCGCGATGTCCTTCGCCGTCGCGTCCTCGTAGACGCCGTTTTCGAAGGCGTCGCCGAGGATGCCGAGGGCGACGAAACTCATGTAGAGGTTCGAGCCTTCGATTGCGCCGATGGCGTAGAGATACTCGTCGTTCGCGGACACCGGAAATAGCCCGGCGGCGGCCAGAACAAGAACGATACACAGCTTTTTCATGCTCCCTCCTCGTTACAGGAGAACTTCGGTCGTGGCGGCGGCGAGCCCGGGAAGGACCCCCGCGGCTTCCTCCAGGGCGAGACGTCCGGCGATGACGGCGGAAAAGCCGGATTCGAACCCCGAAAAGAGCCGCCGGGCCGCCGCCGTGAGGTCTTCGACTCCGGTTTCCAGCACGTGGCCCTGATGCCGGGCCCGTAGCTCGTCGGACAGGTCGTACAGGCTGCGCTTGAAACCGATGATGCTCTTGCCCCCCGGCGACAGGGGCTTCATGTCCTTCGCGACGGTCCCGATCACCGCGTTCTTCGCCGATTCCGGGGCCACCCCGTCCCGGGCGATGCTTTCCAGGGCTTCCCGGAAGGCGGCCAGGGTGGAGGCGATGTTGGGGTCCCGGTAGGACGCGAACGAGAACACCTCGTCCCGGCCCAGGGCGGAGCAGAACGCGCCGTAGGCCCCGCCCTTCATCCGGATTTTCTCCCACAGGTAACCCGTGCTGAGGAGGTGGGCGAGCACCGCCTCGTGGGCGTGCTCCTTCCGGCCCAGGAGCGCCGCGGGGACCGCCGTCGCGACGAAGGCGACCGCGGACGGAACGACGAGCCCCTCCAGCGGCGGCACCGGCTCCGCGGCATCCGGCACCGGACCGGCGGACGCTTCCTGCGCGGGGCCGTCCGGAAAAGCCGCGGCGAAGGCTTCGATCTCCCGGGCGATCCGCGGCCACGAGGCCGCGGGGGCGGTGAAATTCGCCGTCAGCCGCCGTCTTGTCAGCGTCGAGCGGCGGATACGCTCGCAGTTCTCCGCGATGGTCACCGCCGCCCGGTCCTCCGGGAGTCCGGCGACGAACCGGTACTGGCTGATTCCCTTCCATTTTTCTTCCACCGCCTCCGCCCGGGAAAGCCCCCTCTCCGCCCGGGACGCCGCGTAGGCGTGCCCGCCGGGGATGATGGAAGCCTTGAGCTCGTTCCGGAATTCCAGGTAGATGTCCCGGAGGCGTTTCTCGTCCCCCAGTTCCGGGCGGAGCAGGATGTCCCGCAGAAGTTCCAGGGCTTCCGGAAGGGTTTCCTCCAGACTTTTCAGACGGAGGAACAGGAACCTGCGGACATCCCCGCCGCCGGTCATCGTCCCGGCCTCGAGCTGGGCGCCGAAACCGCCGGTCTTCAGTGCCAGGTCGAGGGCGATCCGGTCGTAAGGCCTGCCGGCGGCGCCGACGCCCGTCAGGGCCGCGGCGTAGAGGGGAAGAAACATGTCCGGCGGTCCCCCGCCGCCCAGATCGAAGGCGAAATCGGTGTAGACGATCCCGTTGGTGTACACGTCGTGGGCGAGGACCCCCGCCGCGTGGGCGGAGCCGATTTTTTCCGCGGGGATGTTTTCCAGTTTCCGGGGAATCGCCGCAAGGTCCAGCGACGGTATCGCCGCCAGGGCTTCCGGCGGGTCCGGGGTTTCCTGGAAGGTCCGGAAGGCCCCGAGCTGCCGGCGCAGGGCATCCTTTTCCGGCCCGGTCATCCGGGCCGCCTCCGCGTCCAGGCGCCTGCGGACTGCCGCCTCCTCCCGGGCCGCCAGGGCCGGATCGGGCTTCACGATCAGCGTCGACCGGTGGGGGTTGCCCAGGAAATGGGTGTCGATCATCTTTTCGAAGAACCGCGGGTCGGAGGCTATCCCGGTCTTGAGGGCCTCCATCACGCGGCCGAACTCCATCGTCGTCTCCGGCTTCCGGCCGTGCAGCCATCCCCGGAGGGCCTTGCGCATCAGGCGCATGCCGAAGGCCGAGCCGGCCCGGATTTCCCGGTTCCGGAACTCCACGCGGCGCACCGCCCCCTCGATGTGTTCCCGGTCCACCCCGCGGTCCCGGAGGCCGCGCAGGGTCGACAGGACGAGGTCTTCGATCTTCCTTCGTTTCCGCGGCGAGGTCCCCCGGAGGCCGGCGGAAAAGGTGAGCTCCAGCGTTTCGGTTTCCAGGCCGGTGGCGGGGGAAAGGTCCTCCCCCAGCCCGGAGTCGACCAGGGCCTTCTGCAGCGGAGAACCCGCGTTGCCGAGGAGGATTTCCGACAGGACTTCGAAGGCGAGCACTGCCTCCGGGTCCGTAACCGGCACCAGGAGCCAGCTCACCGTGACGGAGCTGCTCCCGGCCTCCGACTCGCCCTCCCCCGCCGGGTAGGTCTTCTCCACCGTCCGGGGCTCCCGCCACCTCCGGACCGGACGGATTCCGTCGGGAACGGGCCGGGCGTCGAAACGGGACAGGAAATTTTCGTCCAGGAAACGCAGGTGCTTCTCCGTCGGTATGTTTCCGTACAGGAAGATCCTGCAGTTCGAAGGATGGTAGTACTTCCCGTGGAAGGCCGTGAAATCCTCGTAGCTCAGGTCCAGGATGGCGGCGGGTTCCCCGCCTGAATCGAATTCGTAGGGCGAGCCGGGAAACAGGGAGCGGTAGGCCCACTCGGCCGCGATGGATTCGTGGCTTGAGTAATTGCCCTTCATTTCGTTGTAGACGATGCCGACCGCCTGCAGGGAGTCGTCCCCGGAGAATTCCCGGCGCTGTCCCTCCTGCATGAAGGACTCCCGCCGGAGAAGGGGAAAGAAGACCGCGTCGCCGTAGACCGCGAACAGGTTGTAGAAATCCTGTTCCACCTGGCTCGAGGCGGGATAAACTGTCTTGTCGGGATAGGTGAAGGCGTTCATGTAAGTGTTCATGCTGCCCTTCAGCAGCAGCAGGAACGGGTCTTTCGCCGGAAACCGCCGGGAGCCGCACAACACGGAATGCTCCAGGATGTGGGCGGCCCCGGTGTTGTCCCGCGGCGGGGTCTTGAAGGCGAACGCGAAGAGATTGTCCGGATCGTCGCAGCGGACATGATAAATTTCGCAGCCGGTTTTCCGGTGCCGGGCGTAAACCCCGACGCTCCGGAATTCCGGCAGGTCCGTTTCGGAGAGAATCTCGAATTCCGTCATGATCTACGGTTTCGCTCCCCGGACGAGGTCTCCCTTCCACCGGCCCACGGCGCCGAAATCCTCGACCCGGGTGTACCCCAGGGAGTCCAGGGTCCGCTTCGCCATGCCCGACCGGCTGCCGCTGCGGCAGTAGACGATGACGAGGGCGTCCTTGTCCTTCGACGGCGGATTCCGTCCGATGACGTCGAACGGGATGTTCACGGCGCCGGGGATGTGGCCCGCTTCGTATTCCTCCGGGGTGCGGGTGTCGACGAGGATGTAGGGCTCCGTTTTTTCGGCCACAAGCTTCGCCAGAGCCGCCGGGTCGGTGTACCCGTCGCCGGAGCGCCCGTACAGCAGCGCGGCGCCGGAAACGAAGGCTACGACGGCGAGAGCGACAATAATGTTCCTGCTCATAAATTCCTCCGGATCAAATATACGGATAATGGAGAAAAACGGTAAGCATTATCCGAAGGCCCGGCGCAGGACGTGGCGCACGAAATGCAGGGAGTTCCGCGACGCCTTCGGCAGGAAGGCATGGAAATCGGTTTTCGCGTTCGAATCCGCCTTGTCGGAAATCGTCCGGACCAGCAGGAACGGCACCTTGTTGACACAGGCCACCAGGCCGACGCCGGCTCCTTCCATTTCCACCGCGTCGCCCTTCAGCTCGTCGAGCAGATAACGGTGGGACGCGAAATCCCGCTTCGTGATGAACTGGTCCCCCGTCAGGACCCTGCCCCGGACGGTCTTGCCCTCCGCGGGAATGCAGAACGACGCCGCGTCCGCCAGGGCCTTGTCGCAGACCAGGACCCGGTACGGGGAATAGGGCACCTCACCCCTTTTGAAGCCCAGGGACGTCGCGTCCAGGTCGTGCTGGATGCAGTCCTCGGCAACCAGGGTGTCGCCGATCTCGATCTTGTCCGAAATGCCCCCCGCCAGACCGGTGAAAATGACGGCCCGCGGCCTGTACGCGTCGATGAGGCGCTGGGTCACCATCGCCGCCATGACCTTGCCGACGCCGGATTTCGCCACCACCACTTCCCGGTCTTCCAGCATGCCGGTATGGAAGGTAAAATCCGTCCACTTTTCCTCTTTTTTCCGGTCCAGGGCGCCCAGGAATTCGGCGATTTCCCCGTCCATCGCTCCGAGTATTGCTATCATAGGGTCAACTATAAACGATACGGGGAAAATTTTCGAGGTTTCCCGTCCCCGGCCTTTGAATAATTTCTTTTTTTGCGCAATAATGAAATGAAACGGATTTCTCGATTTTAAAACGAAGGAGATTTCGACATGAAAAAGTTTCTGCTTCTGTCCCTGATGATCCTCGCCGCAGGCGTCCTGGTGTACGCCCAGAACGTCGACACCAGCAGCCTGCCGAAGGGCAAATGGGTGGACCACAACTACGACGCGGTCTGGGAGCTCGGCTCGGACAACATCCGCATCCTCGACACCGCGGGCAAGGTCCTGTACGATTTCCGGGACAAGATCGGCGATTTCAAGATCGAGCCCGGCATGACCGGCGTTTCCTTTTCCTTCACCTGCAAGGACGCGGGCCGGAAATACAAGTTCACGAAAGGGATGACCGACCTTGATCTGACGATGGAAATCCTGCGCGACTGGAGACCGGACCTCTACACCGTCAAGATGAAGATGGCGAAATAGCCCGCCGGCCGCGCGTCCCCGCGCGGCCGCACCTCCCTCCCGTATTTCCATGGCAGCAATTTTCCCCTCGTTCGATCTCGCCTTTTTCGACTGGGTCGTGCTCGCGGCGGGCGGCACCATGATCGGCCTGACGAAAACCGGCTTCAGCGGGGCGAGCATCGTGGTCCTGCCTTTTTTCACGGCCATCTTCGGCGGTAAGACCGCCGCGGGGATCATGCTTCCGCTCCTGCTGGCGGGGGACGTTCTCGGCGTGGCGTATTATCACCGGCATGCGGACTGGAAACGGCTTTCCCGGCTCCTTCCGTGGGCGCTGGCGGGCATCGCCATCGGCATCGTCGTCGGCAGGTACGTTTCGGACCTGTGGTTCAGGAGGCTCATCGGGATATTCGTCCTTGCCGGCCTGGCCTTCACCGCCTACCGGGACCTGGCGGGCGACGCCTTTCCCCTGACGGACCGGTGGTGGATCAGGGCCCTCATCGGCCTCGTCGGTGGCGTCGTCACGATGATCGGCAACGCCGGGGGCACATTCATGGCTGTCTACTTTCTGCTGTCGGGGCTGGAAAAGGAAAACTACATCGGCACGAACCTGTGGTTCATCTTCATCCTGAACATGGTCAAGGTCCCCCTGCAGCTCCTCTTCTGGGATTCCATCACCCGCGAAACCGCCCTGCTTGACCTCTTCCTTCTGCCTTCCGTCCTCCTCGGCTTCGTTCTGGGGCTTTCCCTGATGAAGAGGCTGTCCCCCCGGGTTTTCCGGGTGGTCATCATGATCCTTTCCGCGCTCGCGTCGGCGCGTCTTCTGGCCTGATCCGGGAATTCTGAAAGACCTTGACAATTCCGGATTCTTGCCGGGATAGTTATAAGTATTTCCCGGAGGACACAGAAACGAAAAAGGAACAGAAACCTTTCGACACGAAGGCCCTTCTCGAAACCAGCATAGACCTGTCGCAGGCCCGCGACATGGGCAGCATCGCGGAAATTCTCTTCGACTTCATCCAGGACATCGTTCCCATCGACATGGCGGTGCTGTACATTCTCGAGGAGGACGGCCAATCCCTGCGCCCCCGCGCGAGCCGGGGCGCGAGAATCGAGAACCTCCAGAGGAGGGAAATCTTCAAACTCGGCGAGGGCGGCGTCGGTTATGTCGGCAGGGAGAAGAAGGCCCTGCTTCTTACGGACCTCCGGAAAACGACGGACCTCCCGATCAGGATCAGACAGGTCGCGGGGGAGGATCCGCAGATACGTTCCTTCTTGAGCGTTCCCCTGATCGTCAACAACAGGCTCACCGGCGTCCTGAGCGCCTCGTCGTCCCGGCCGAACCGGTACTCGATGCACGACGTCGAAATCGTCTCAATCGTCGCGAACCAGGTGGCGGCGCTGGTCGAACTGTACGCCCAGATGGACGAAACCCAGAGATTTTCCGACCATATCCTGGAAAACATGAACAGCGGCGTCATCGTGACGGACAAGGAAGGCAGCGTCATCATGCTCAACCGTATGGGGGAAAAAATCACCGGAAGTCGGCAGCCGTCGGTGCGCGGAAAATCCATCCTGCGGCTGAAGTTCATCGATCATGACACGCGGCTGCGGATCCACGGCTGCCTCGCGGAGAAGGAAACCCTTCAGGAAACGCCGGGTATTCTGACCGTTCCCGGGGGCGGCAGGAAAAACATCCGCATGAGTTCGTCCCGGCTTTTCACCGCGTCCGGCCTGTACTCGGGTTACATCATCATTTTCCGGGACGTGACGAACGAGGAACAGCTTCAGCAGCGGCTCCAGCGTTACGAAAGCGTATCCAGCGTTTCTCCAGTTTTTGATCAA
>CAZGUL010000048.1:9633-11655 GCA_964529055.1 uncultured Spirochaetaceae bacterium | reverse complement strand
ACCACTCTACATATAGCGTCAATATACGATTATTTAGGGGAAAGGCCAACAGCGGTAGCGGGCTATCGGAACACCCCAAGCTTGATCAGCCCGTCGTAGATGAACTGGACCGACAGGCCGGACAGCACGAGGCCCATGATGCGCTCGATGACCGACAGCCCCGTGTTTCCCAGGACCTTCACGAAGTACCGGGAAAGGTGCATCGCCGCTCCGGCTATCGCCAGAACCAGGAGGAGGACCCCCGCAAGCGCTCCCATGAGCGCCGGGCCGGAGGATTCCCTGCTGACGTACAGAAGGATCGTCGTTATCGTGCCGGGACCCGCGATGATCGGGATGCCCAGCGGAAAGATCGAAACATCGTCCGCGTCCCGTTCCTGCTCGGACGTTTTCGTCCTTTTCGGGACCGCGAAGAGCATGTCCATCGACACGGTGAAGAGCAGGATTCCCCCGGCTATGAAGAACGAGCCGGGTTTGATGCCGAGGAAAAGAAGGATGCTTTTCCCCAGCAGGATGAAGAACAGGAGGACCGTTCCCGCCGTCAGGAGGGCCCGCAGGATCGTTTTACGCTTTCTCTCCTCCGGATAGAAACCCGTCAGCGAAACGTACAGCGGAATGACGCCCAGTGGATCCACGACGATGAAGAACGTGAAAAACATGGCGAAAAATTCCTGCAGCATGCTCAAAACCCCTGCCGGTGGACGGTTATTTTATCCGGTCCCCCGGGCGTTATGAGATAAACATCCTCGATCCGCATGTGGCCGACCCGGGTGTCGTACAGTCCCGGTTCCAGCGTCACGACGTCGCCCGCCGCGAGGGTTTCGTCGCAGTCGGGGACGAAGTACGGGCGCTCGGGATGCAGGAGCCCGAGACCGTGGCCGGCGTGGCTGGTAAAAAACCTGCCCACACCCCGCTCCGCGAAGCAGCCCGCCATGGCCCCGTAAATCTCCCGCCCGGAAACGCCGGGCCGCAGGAAGGCTTCCGCCCGGCTTTTCGCCTGGACGAGAATTTCCATGTATTCGGTCTGCCGGGTCGTCGGAAGTGCGTCTACGCGGACCGTCGCTGCCATGTCCGCCCGGTAGCCGCCGGAATACGGGGAAAAATCGATGATCAAAAGGTCCCCCTTTTCGAGCTTCCGGTCCCGGGGAGGTCCGCTGACCCTGGCGTCGGTGATGAAGTCGGCGATGAGGGACGTGAGCTTCCTTCGCCGGCTGACGAACTCCTTGTAAAGCAGACCGAAAACGGACCATTCCGTCATGCCCTCGTGAATCATACCCCTCACGGCGTCCAGGGCCAGCGAGGCGTCCCGGACCAAGGACCTTATCTCCTCCGTCTCGTCCGGGTATTTGACGCGCCGCATGTCTTCGATCATCCGGTGGGCGTCGGTGATCCCCGCCCCGCGGGCCCGCATCTCGGCGGCGAAGGCGGCGGGCAGCCAGGAGGTTTCCGCCGCGACGGTACCGGGCTTTTTCGCGGCGAGCCAGGCCGCCGCCCTTTCCAGCACGGCCGCCCGCCTTTCGCGGGACGGGCAGGCGTTCCCGTACCACGGGACTTCCACGACCTGGTCCGCGAACGCGGAGCGCGCGTCACGGGAAAGAAAATTGTCGACGAAAAGGACGGTCTCCCGGGCGTTGAAAACGAGCACGGGAAGAGCGTTGTGGCTGAGCCCGTTCGGCTCGACCCAGAGGTTCGAAAAGTACAGGACGTGGTGCGGGGAAGTCACGACGATCCAGTCGGCTATTCCTGCGAGCTTCTCCGCCAGCGCGGCCCGCCGGTCGCGGCAGCCTTTTTCGGCAAGCATACCCGTCTCCTCCTCTCCATCGTACCACATCCGGTTTGAAAAATGCAAAGAATTGTGATGTAATTCCCGTCGTTATGAGCAGCGCGGACGCGGAAAACATTTCCCGTATTCGGGAAATCGTGACGACCCACTACCGCCGCTACGGCAGGAGTTTCCCGTGGCGCGATACCCGGGACCCCTACGCGATAACCGTCTCCGAGTTCATGCTCCAGCAGACCGGCACC
>CAZGUL010000048.1:0-9623 GCA_964529055.1 uncultured Spirochaetaceae bacterium | reverse complement strand
TGAAAAAATATCCGCCGTTCCTCGCGGCGTTTCCGACTTTTGCGGCCCTCGCCGGGGCGTCACTCCGGGACGTGCTCGGCCTCTGGAGCGGCCTGGGGTACAACCGGCGGGCGAGGGCCCTCACGGAAACCTGCCGCCGCGTCCGGGACGAGTACGGCGGGGTACTTCCCGGCGATCCGGAAACGCTCCTCTCTTTTCCGGGCATCGGACCGGGCACGGCCGGCTCCATCCCCGCCTTCGCGTACAACAGGCCGACGGTCTTCATCGAAACGAACATCCGCCGCGTCTTCCTGCACTTCTTCTTTCCCGGCCGGGAGGCCGTCCGGGACGGGGAGATACTTCCCCTCGTGGAGGCGGCATTGGACAGGGACAACCCCCGGGAGTGGTACTACGCGCTGATGGATTACGGCGTCTACCTGAAAGGCCTCTACCCCAACCCGAACAGGCGCAGCGCCCATTATGTTGTGCAGCCGCGTTTCGAAGGCTCAAACCGCCAGGTCCGGGGCCGCATCCTCGCGGCCCTCGCGGCGCCCGGTCCCGACGTCCCGTCGGCCCTGTCCCCGGCGGAACTCGCCGCATCAGCGGGTTTTCCGGAAGAGCGGGTCCTTGAAGCGGCCCGGGGCCTCGTCGCGGAAGGACTCGTGGCCGAACGGGACGGGAAATACGAGATAGCCTGAGCCCCGGCGTATTGCCGCGGCCGCCCAAAACGGGTAATCTTTCGGCACATCTACCGCTCAAGGATCAGTCATGCCCGGTGTAACCGTCCACCTCGCCCTCCTTGCGACCACGCTGCTGTGGGGCCTTTCCTTCGTAGGCACCAAACTCGCCCTGCTGAGTTTCGCCCCCTTCACGCTGATGTTTTTCCGCTTCGCCCTGGCGTCGGTTTTCTTTCTCCTCCTTTTCGCCGTAAAGGGGTTCCCCCGGATTTCGAAAAAAGGACACTTCAAACTCCTTTCCCTGTCGTTTTTTCATCCCGTCCTCTATTTCATCTCCGAAACCTACGGTCTCCGGCTGACGTCGGCCTCGGAGGGCTCCCTGATCATCGCCCTCGTCCCGGTGGCGGTGGCGGCCCTGTCACGCATTTTCCTGGGCGAACGGCTCCGGGCCCGGGCACTTGCCGGCATCGCCCTTTCCATCGTCGGCATCGGAGTGCTCGTTCTCGGCGGAGGACGGGACGCGGGGGCCTCCGGCTCGTCCCTGTTGGGGAACATGCTGATCCTGGGGGCAGTCGTATCGGCTGCGGTCTACATAGTCCTCGCCCGGGACCTGACGCAGGAGGTCCCCTCGTGGGGCATCACCGGCTTCCAGGTCTTCTACGGCACCGCGTTCTTCGGTCTCCTTTACCTCCTGGGCCCGAAATCCGCGGCGCCGGTCCTTCCCGCGTCGATAGGCGCGGTGATTTTTCTCGCAATCGGGGCGACCATCGGAGCTTTTCTGAGCTACAACTATGCCCTCAGCAAGGTTTCGGCGACGAACGCAGCGGTTTTCATCAACGGCATTCCGGTGGTGACCGCCGTCGGCGCGTGGATCATCCTGGGCGAGCGTCTCTCGGCCGTGCAGCTGCTGGGGGCCGCCCTGGTGATTCTGGCCGTTTCCATCACCAGCTCCTCTTCGGAACGCATCGCCGGGGAATCGGAGCCCGCGCTGATGTGAATCCACCGCAGGAACGGAAATATCCGCGGGCCGGCCCTTGCGCTGATCCGTTCCGGCGGGCATACTTGCCGCATCATGGACATCATCAAGGCACAACCCAACCAGTTCGGCGGCATGATCGTCGAGGCGGCGGACCTGCCGGAACGGCCCGAAGTCTTCGCGGAGCAGCTCGCCGCCGGCATCGCGGCGTGGAAGGACCAGGGTGTCAAGGTCGTCTGGCTCACGGTTCCCCGCGAACTCTCTTTGCACATTCCCGCCGCGGTCGCGGCGGGCTTCGTCTTTCACCACGCCCGGGAGGATTACCTTCACCTCACCCTCGCGCTCGCCCCGAACGCCCACGTTCCCCCCTTTGCGACCCACTATGTCGGGGCCGGCGGCGTCGTGCTCCGGGACGACGGCCGCCTGCTTGTCGTGTCGGAACGGTACAAGCTCCTTCCGGGGCGGCGGCTGAAACTTCCCGGCGGCGCCCTGCAAGGAAGCGAGCATATCTCCGACGCCGTCGTCCGCGAGGTGAAGGAGGAAACCGGCATCAACGCCCGCTTCGAGGCCGTCGTCTGCCTCCGCCACTGGCACGGGTACCGCCACGGAAAATCGGACATCTACTTCGTCTGCCGCCTCACCCCCCTCTCCTTCGACATAGCCCACGATCCGGACGAAATCGCCGAGTGCCTGTGGATGCCGAAGGACGAGTTTCTGGCGGACCCGGATGTCCACGCCTTCAACAAGCGGATCGTCCGGGCGGCCCTGGAATCGAAGGGGCTGTCCCGGGAATTTCTGGAAGGTTACGGAACCCCGGAAACCCACGAGCTGCTCTTTCCGTAAAAAGCACTTGCGTCGAACCGTTTTTGGCGCAATGATAGCGTAACATCATTTTCCGGAGGATAAGCGTATGTCTGTTCGTGACTGCATGTACTGCGAAGACGGCGAGAAGATCAAATCCCTGATGACTCCCATCGCGGACCTCAGGGTTTCCCGGCTTCATCTGCTTCTGGACCAGTCCTTCCCGGGACGCTGCGTTCTCGCCCTGAATGAACACCACAACGAGGTGGACGAGCTCACCGAAAAACAGCGGACGGACTTCTTCACCGACCTGGCCGACGCGGTCGCCGCGATCCGGACGGTCTTCAAGCCCGACAAGGTGAACTACGCCATTTTCGGGGACCAGGTCACCCATTTCCACATGCACCTGGTGCCGAAATACAAAAACGGCGCCCTCTGGGGCAAACCCTACTGCGCGGAAGCCGTCCCGGAAGCGAAGCTTTCCGCCGCTGAAACAGCGAAACGCGTGGAGGACATCCGGGCGGCCCTCAAAAAAGGCCGGACGCAAAAATGAAGCTCCGGGGCCGCACCTCCGGCGGGAAGCCGGTCGAAGTGGAATGCTCGGGCGGCACAATCACGGGGATCACGGAAATACCGGGCGGCGGCGGCGATCTGCCGTTCATCACCCCCGGGTTCCTGGACATGCAGGTAAACGGCTTCCGGGGCAGCGATTACTCTCTCCCCGATCTGTCCCGGGACCACATCCTCTCGATAATCCGCTCCCTCGCCGCGTCGGGAACGACCCAGCACACCCCCACCATCGTGACGAGCCCCGCCGACAGAATCCTGCGGAACATCCGGGTCATCGCGGACCTCGCCGACGCCGACGCCGACGCGGCCGCCGCGATGACGGGGATCCACATCGAAGGACCCTTCATCTCCGGGGAGGACGGGCCGCGGGGCGCCCACGACCCCGCCTTCGTCCGGGAGCCGGACATGGGGGAATTCCGGGAATGGCAGGCCGCGGCGGGAGGGCGGATAAAAATCGTCACCGTCGCCCCGGAACGAAAGGGGGCCCTGGACTTCATCGCGGGGCTGGCGGAAACGGGCGTCGTACCGGCGATCGGCCACACCGGGGCGGACCCGGAGACGATAGCGAAGGCCGTCGCGGCCGGCGCCCGGCTTTCCACCCACCTCGGAAACGGAAGCTACGTGACCCTCCCCCGGCTCCGGAACTACATCTGGGAACAGCTCGCCGAGGACCGCCTCACGGCGGGGATCATATCCGACGGATTTCACCTGCCCCGGGCGGTGGTGAAGGTTTTCCACCGGGCAAAGGGCCCGGAGCGCCTCATCCTGGTGAGCGACGTCGCCCTGCTCGGCGGCTGCAAGCCGGGGGTTTACAAATGGGGCTCCCTGGACGTGCAGGTCTACGATGACGGACATCTGGGACTTCCGGGAAAGGCGATCCTCGCGGGTGCCGCCCATCTTCTGGACTGGGACATCCCCCGGTTCATGGAATTCACCGGGGCTTCCCTGGAGGAGACGGTGCGGCTCTGCACCGTCAACCCCGCCCGGCTCCTGGGGCTCCCGCCGGGGTTCGGAAAACTCGAGAAAGGCTCGCCGGCGAACCTGGCGCTTTTCCGCCGCCCCGAAACGGGGCCGCTGGACATCGAGAAAGCCGTCCGCGGAGGCGTGACGGTCCATCAGAAAGGAGGGAACAATGACGATTAAAGTTTTCAACTCCAAAATCGAACTCGGCCGCGCGGCAGCGGACCTCGGCGCGGAAATGATCAGGAAAGCCCTCGAAAAAAAGAAGACCGTGCGGATCATCCTCGCCACGGGCGCCTCCCAGTTCGAAATGCTCGCCTCCCTCGTGGAAGCCCGCGGGATAGACTGGAAACGGGTGGAAATGTTCCACCTGGACGAGTACGTCGGCCTGCCCGACACGCATCCCGCAAGTTTCCGCCGTTACCTGAAGGAGAGGTTCGTCGACAAGGTGCGTCCGGGAAAGGTCCATTTCATCGCCGGGGACGCCGGGGACCCGGAGGCGGAGGCCGAAAGGGTCGGCAGGGAAATAGCGAAGGCCCCCGTCGACGTCGCCTTCGTCGGCATCGGCGAGAACGGGCACCTGGCCTTCAACGATCCCCCCGCGGACTTCGAGACCGAAAAACCGTACCTGGTCGTATCGCTGGACGAGGCATGCCGCCGCCAGCAGCTCGGGGAAGGCTGGTTCAAGACCCTGGAGGACGTGCCGGGAAAAGCGATTTCCATGTCCATCCGGCAGATCATGAAGTCCGAAGTCATCATCGCCTGCGTCCCGGACAGGAGAAAGGCCCGGGCGGTCAGCGACTGCCTGGCGGAAAAGGCCCCGGTCACGCCCCTGCATCCGAGTTCGATCCTGAAGCGGCACGAAAGAACCAGCGTCTTTCTCGATGCCGATTCCGCCTCGCTGCTCGGCAATGCCTGAGGCGGGCGGCGATCGTGGCGGACGGCGCGGCGGGAAGGGTTTTTTCGCCGGGAAACCTGGTTGTCTACAAATCCTCCCCCGCCCGCGTCGTGTCCGCGGGAGCCAAAATCGAGATAGAGCCGGCCGGAGGACCGCGGATAAGCGTCAGGGCAAAGGACATCATCTTTCTCCATCCCGGGCCCGTTTCCTCCGCGAACATGGAGGCACTCCCGGAGGGGGAGCTGCGCGAAGCGTGGGAAATTCTGCAGGGCCAGAGGACGACGATCGACCAGTTCGCCGAGCTCCTGTACGGCCGGAACGGACCGGCGGAGTCCTGGGCGGTTTACACCCTTCTTCTCGACGGTCTGTACGTCCGGGGAACTCCCGACGAGGTGTACGTCCTGTCACGGGAAGAGCACAAAGCGGAGGCGGAGGCCCGGGCGGCGAAAAACCGCGAGGCCGGGGAACGCCGTCTTCTCCTCGAAAGGGTGAAGGCGGGAAAGGTCCTGCCGGAAGACGGGAAAACCCTCCGGGAAGTGGAGGATGTTGCCCTCGGAAGGTCCGCGAGTAGCCGCATCCTGAAGGACCTGGGAATTCCCGGCGCGCCGGAAAACGCCCACTCCCTGCTGTTGAAGCTCGGAGTCTGGGACGAATTCGTCAATCCCCACCCCCGGCGGCTCGGTTTTTCCCTGGAAAGCGACTTTCCCGCGCTGGAAACCTTTCCCGACGCCGAACGCCTGGACCTGACGGGACTCGAATCCTTCGCGGTGGACGACGAAGGCAGCGAAGACCCGGACGACGCGGTTTCCATCGACGGCGACACCCTCTGGATACACGTTTCCGACCCCGCCGGGGCGGTGCGTCCCGGGACCGGGACGGACATCTTCGCCCGGGAAAGGGGCGCGAATCTGTATCTGCCGGAAAAAAAGGTCCCCATGCTGCCTCCGGAGGCGACGGCCCTCTTCGGTCTGGGCCTCCAGGAGACCTCCCCGGCCCTTTCCTTCGCGGTGAAGCTCGCTGACGACGGCTCCCTCGCGGAGGCGGAAATCCGTCTCACCCGGGTCAGGGTGACCCGGCTCACCTACGAGGAGGCCCAGAGGCGGCTGGATGCGGGACCTCTCCGGGAGATTTTCGCGTTCACCTCCCGCTCCAACGCCCGGCGAAAACGAAACGGCGCGGTCTTCATCCGCCTGCCGGAAGTGAAGATCCACGCGGCGGACGGCGCCGTCACCGTGCGGCCCCTGCCGCAGACGGACACCCAGACCATGGTGACCGACGCGATGCTGCTGGCCGGCGAGGCGGCCGCCCGGTACGCCATCGGGAATTCCATTCCGATGCCCTTCGCGTCCCAGGAACCGCCGGATTCCTCCTGCGAACCCCGGGACCTGGCGGAGATGTACGCCTGCCGGAAACGGCTCCGGGCGAGTTCGGTGAGCTCCTTCCCGGCCCCCCACGCGGGACTGGGTCTTCCCGTGTATACCCGGATCACGAGCCCGCTGCGCCGGTACCTGGACCTGGTGGCCCACCAGCAGATCCGGGCGCACATCCTGGGAACGGAACTTCTCTCAGCGGACGAAATGACCGGACGCATCGGGGCCTCTGAAGCGGTGACGGGGAGCGTCCAGAGGGCGGAAAGGCTTTCGAACCTCCACTGGACCCTGGTGTACCTCCGCCAAAACCCGGAAAAAGTTTTCCGGGGTATCGTGGCGGAAAACCAGGGCAGGCAATCCGTCGTCCTGGTGCCGGAACTTGCGCTGGAAACGAAAATGCAGCTTCCCCGCGGGGCTGCACCGAACGACGAAATAACCGTAAAATGCGCGGGTACAGATCTCCCGAATCTGACTGTCCACTTCGAGGTATCGCATGAAAAATAAAGGACTTTTCGACGTGGTCATCACCGACTGCGACCATCCTTCGGTCCGTTGGGAGGAGGAGGAACTTGCGGGAATCGCCGCGGTCCGCCGGCTATCCTGCGTCACGGAGGACGACGTTCTGGAACAGGCCCGCGAAGCGGACGCGCTGATCGTCCAGTACGCTCCCATAACGAAGCGGGTGATCGACGGCCTCCGGCGCTGCAGGGTCATAAGCAGGTACGGCATCGGCATCGACATGATCGACACGGAGGCGGCGAAGTCGCGGAACATCCCCGTGATGAACGTGCCGGACTACTGCATCGAGGAGGTTTCGGACCATGTGCTGGCGCTGGCGCTCGCCGGCCTGCGCAGGATCGTTTTTCTCGATTCCGGGGTCCGGGCGGGCGTCTGGGACGCAGGCTCCGCGGGAGCGGTGCGCCGCATGAAGAACCTCACCTTCGGACTCGCGGGTTTCGGAAACATACCCCGCCTGACCGCGCGGAAACTGTCCGGGTTCGGCTGCGCCGTGGTTGCCCACGATCCCTTCGTGGACCCGGCGGTTTTCGCGGTCCACGGCGTGGAACCGGTTTCCTTCGGGGAACTCGCGGAACGTTCCGACATCCTGTCGATCCATCTGCCGCTGAACGCGAAAACCCGGCGTATTTTCGGGGCCCCGGTCTTCCGTTGCATGAAGGAAGGCTCCCTGCTGATAAACACCAGCCGGGGGGGCGTCGTGGACGAGGATGCCCTTGCCGCCGCGCTGGAGTCCGGCCGTCCGGCCGGCGCGTGCCTGGACGTTTTCGAGAAGGAGCCGCCCTCCCCCGACAATCCTCTTCTGAAGAACCCGGCGGTGATCGCGACTCCCCACTCCGCCTTTTACTCCCTGCAGTCCCGCGAGGAGCTCCAGAAACGGACGGCCCGCAACGTCGCGGGGGTCCTTCGCCCGCTGCTCCCGCGGGAGGACTGAGAAACATCCGGGCCTCTTGGATATTTCGGAAAAATTCGATACTATTTTCCCACACAGTAGGAGAAGTATGAAATTCACAGAATTGAACCTTGACCCGGACCTTCAGAAAGCCGTCGACGAAGCGGGTTTCACCGAATGTTTTCCCGTCCAGGAGGAAACCTTCAAACGCACCCTGGCGGGGCGGGACGTCACCGTCCAGTCCCAGACGGGGTCCGGCAAGACCGCCGCGTTCCTGATCACCATTTACCAGCAGCTCAAAACGAACGAAAAATTCCGGGGGAAAAAGGCCCTGGTCATCGTCCCGACCCGCGAACTGGCCACCCAGATAGAGGACGACGCGCAGAAAATCGGGAAATACATGCCCTTCAGGATAGGCAGTTTTTTCGGCGGCATCGGCTACGCCCAGCAGGAAACGCTGCTGCGGGAAGGCGTGGACATCATGATCGGCACGCCGGGACGCCTCATCGATTTTTCCCGGCAGAAAAAGATAAACCTCATGGATGTGGGCATCCTGATCATCGACGAGGCGGACCGCCTTTTCGACATGGGATTCCTGCCGGACCTGCGCAAACTTCTCCGGAAGATGCCTCCCGCCGAGGAGCGTCTCACGATGCTCCTGTCGGCGACGCTGGGCATGCGCGTCGGCGCCCTTGCCTGGGAATACATGAACGGGGCTGACGAGATCCTGATCGCCCCGGAACAGATCACCGTGGAAACCATAGACCAATGCCTCTATCATATTTCCGCCGCGGAAAAGCTGTCGCTGCTCCTGGGACTGTTGGAAAGGGAGAAGCCCCGGAACGCCATCATCTTCACGAATACGAAACACGCCGCGGAGGAGATTTCGAAGCGCCTGGCCATAAACGGATTCAAAAGCCAGTTTCTGATGGGCGACCTGCCGCAGAAAAAGCGGCTCCGCATCATCGACGACATGAAGGAGGGGCGCATCAGCTTTCTCGTCGCCACCGACGTCGCCGCCCGGGGCCTCCACGTGGAGGACCTGGACATGGTCGTCAATTACGACGTCCCCGAGGACGCGGAAAACTACGTCCACCGGATCGGGCGGACCGCCCGGGTCGGGAAGAGCGGACGCACCATCATGCTGGCCTGCGAAAAATACGTCTTCGGACTGGAAGCCATCGAAAAATTCATCGGCATGAAGATTCCCGTGGAATCCTTCGACGAAAGCCTGCTTGCGCCGGACAAGAGCGCGGGAATGAGGATTTACACCGAAAGGTACGGCCGCCGTGATGACCGGGACAGCCGGGGACGAGGCCGGGACGAGGGACGCCGTCCGCCGCGGCGCGACGAATCCCGCAGGCCCCGCAGGGGTGAGGATTCCCGCGGCGAACCCCGGCGGGAAAGACCCGCGGTTTCCGCCGCCGGTCCCGGGCCGGCCCGGGAGGAGAAGCGCAAGCCCATCGGAATCGGAGCGCCCCGCAACCGCGGGCTCGACCACGCGGATCCCCGTAAGGAGCACGTGATCAATCCGGCGAAGAAAGGCACCGGCAAAAAGATGACCCCCGAGGAACGCCTCGCGTTCTACAAGGAAAAATACGGGGAAAATTTTCAGGGTACCGGAGCGGGCAAACCGCCCCGAAGCAAGGGGCCCGGCCGTGACCGGGGGGAACGCCACCCCCGGGTACGGGAAACGGCGAAGCGCGCCGAGCCGAAACCGGCGACGGAGAAAGCCGCCGGGGAAAAGCCTTCCCTGATCAAATCCATCATCGGGTTCTTCAAGAAAAAGAAACCCTGACGGCGGAGCGGCCTGGTGCGCGTCGCCGTCATCGGAGGGGGGGCGGCGGGTCTCATGGCCGCGGCCTTCATTCCGCCTTCCATCGAAACCGTCATTTTCGAACGCGGCGGACGGCCGGGCAGGAAGCTTCTCCTGTCCGGTTCCGGCAGATGCAACTTCACCCATCGGGGAAGCCCTGAAGACCTC
>CAZGUL010000047.1:0-11678 GCA_964529055.1 uncultured Spirochaetaceae bacterium | reverse complement strand
GCCGGTTCCTTTGCCGCCCGGGTCCGCGGCCTGGGACTGCGGAGTCCGGCGGACATCCAGGCTTTCGTCAACTCCCTTCCCTACAACGACAGGATTGAATGCAAGTCTCCGCTGCGGGTCCTCGGGGAGGGGACGGCCCACTGCGCCGAGGGGGCGTACTTTGCCGCGGCGGCTCTGCGGGCGCTTTTCGGCCTGCCCCCCCTGGTGGTGGACCTGGCGGCGGAGGAGGACGACGACCACCTTCTGGCGGTGTACACCGAAGGCGGACTCTGGGGGGCGGTGGCCAAATCCAACACGACCCTCCTGCGGGGGCGGGCGCCGGTGTACCGGTCGGTCCGCGAGCTGGTGATGTCCTACTACGACATGTATTTCAACGTTCTGGGGACCATGAGCCTCCGGGGATATTCCCGCCCGGCGGACCTGTCCCGGTTCGACGGCCGCGGCTGGACCGGTACGGACGACGACCTGGAATTCATCGGAGACTTTCTCACCGCGAGGCGGCATTTTCCCGTCGCCTCCCCGGGGTTCCCGCACGCCGCGGCGGACCCCGACCTGGTGGAGGCGTGTTTCCTCGGGGCGAAGGTTTCCGGCCTCTACAGGCCTCCCGGCGGGCCGGGGAAACCTTGACAAGGGGCCGGGAAGATTCTACCCTGATCTCATCTGAATCGATTCCCACAAAGGAGCATACCGTGAAAAAGATTGCGCGAATTCTGTTTTTCGCGACCCTCGCGGCGGCCGTTTTCGGTCTCGTTCTTTCCTGCGGCGGAAAGAAGGAACCCGAGGCGAAAGCCGCGGCCGCCGCGCCGGAAAAGAAGGTCAAGGCCGGATTCGTCTACATCGGCCCCGCCGGCGACTACGGGTGGACCTACGCCCACGACCAGGGCCGGCTCTACGCGATGAAGGAACTGCCGTGGCTCGAGACGGTGACCGTCGAAAGCGTGCCGGAAGGCGACGCGGTGCGGTTCATCGACAGGCTCGTGCAGGAGCAGAAGGTGGACGTGGTTTTCACCACCAGCTTCGGCTACATCGACGACACGGTGAAGGCCGCCGAGAAGTACAAGGACACGAAGTTCTTCCACTGCTCCGGCTTCAAGCGGGCGGCGAACCTGGGCAACTACATGGGCGACATGTACCAGATCTACTACCTGAACGGCCTCATGGCCGGCGCGCTGACCAAATCGAACAAGATCGGTTACGTGGCCGCCTTCCCGATTCCCGAGCTCTTCCGCCACATGAACGCCTTCGCGCTGGGCATCAAGGAAACGAACCCGAAGGCGAAAATCCACGTCAAATGGATCTACGCCTGGTACGGACCTGACAAGGCACGCGAGGCCGCCGAGGCCCTGGTGGCCGAGGGCTGCGACGTCCTGGGCTTCACCGAGGACACCCCGACGGTCATCGAGGTCGCGCAGGAGCACACCGCGAAGGGCAAGACCGTCTATTCCTTCAGCCACTACAGCCCGATGCAGCAGTACGGAAAGGACTCCGTCGTTTCCGGCCAGCTGACCGACTGGGGCGTCCTCTACAAGAGGATGCTGCAGGACTACAAGGACGGAAAACTCGCCGACATGAAGGACTACGACCTCCTGTGGCTCATGAAGGAAAACGCCGTCGAGCTGGGCGGTACCTGGACCGACAAGATCAACCCCGCCTTCGTGGACAAGCTGAAGGGCATCAAAACGAAGAGCGCCGCCTTCGGCGAAATCTCGATCTACGACCTGGTGATGAAGCGCTACGACCAGATGAAGCAGGGCCGCGAGGTCTTCGACCCCTTCACCGGGCCGATCAAGGACCAGAAGGGCAACGTCACCGTTCCGGCCGGTCAGATCGCGACCATTCCCCACCTCTTCGCCGACATGATGTACCAGGTGGACAACTACGCGACGCCGGTGCCGCAGCAGAAATAGCCGGCGGCTCGACATCAGGACGGCCCGCCGGGCGAAAGGCGGGCCGTTTTTTCATTCAACGGAAGAGGGGGCCCCGTGGAGCGTATTCGTACACTGGAAATGCGGGACATCGACAAGAATTTCACCGGCGTCAAGGCGAACGACGGCGTTTCGCTGAAGATCCATGCCGGGGAAATTCTCGGGCTCCTGGGCGAAAACGGCGCCGGCAAGACGACGCTGATGAACATCCTGTTCGGGCTCTACCGGCCCGACGGCGGGAAAATCCTGATCAACGGCGGGGAAGTCTCGTTCCGCTCCCCCCGGGACGCCATGCACCGGGGCATCGGGATGATCCACCAGCACTTCATGCTGGTCCAGAAACATACGGTGGTCGAAAACGTCGCCCTCGGCTTCGAGGAGGCCCCCTTCCTTTTCCCGCTGCGGCACGTGCGGCGGAAACTCGAGGAGTTTTCCTCCCAGTTCGGGCTGTCGGTAAACCCGGACGCCCCGGTCTGGAAACTGTCCGCCGGGGAGCAGCAGCGGGTGGAAATCCTGAAGGCCCTCATCCGCAGGGCCGACCTCCTCATCATGGACGAACCCACATCGGTGCTGACCCCCGCGGAGACGAAGGAGCTTTTCGATATCCTGAAACGGATGAGCGGGGAGGGGCATTCGGTCATCCTCATAAGTCACAAGCTCGACGAGATCACCCGGATCTGCTCCCGGGTCCAGGTCCTCCGGAAGGGCAGGGTCACCGGGGAGGCGCCGATCGGCGAGGTGACCACCGAGGACCTGGCGCGGATGATGGTGGGCCGCCGGGTCGCGGATTCCTACCCAAAGGCGGACCTGCCGCCGGGTCCGGATGTGCTGGAGGTGCAGTCCCTGGAGGCGCTGAACGACCAGGGCGCTCCGGCGGTGCGGGGGGTGTCCTTCACGGTGCGGCGGAACGAGATTTTCGGCATCGCGGGGGTTTCCGGCAACGGCCAGCAGGAGCTCGTGGAATGCGTCACCGGCCTGCGCCGCGCGTCGGCCGGAGCCGTCCGGCTGCTGGGCAAGGAGATCACCGGCCTCACCCCGCGGCAGATCCACAACCGGGGGATAAGCCACGTTCCGGAGGAACGCATCAAATTCGGGATCGTCCCGAACCTGCTTCTTTACGAGAACGCGGTGCTGAAGCACCATCATGCCCAGCCCTACTCGATCCGGAACATCATGAACTACCCGGTCATCCGCCGCCATGCGGGCGATCTGGTGAAGTCCTTCCAGGTTTCCGCGGCGTCCATCAGCAGTCCGGTGAAGCATCTGTCCGGGGGCAACATCCAGAAGCTCATCCTGGGACGGGAGATTTCCTCCGACCCGGTGCTGATGATCGCGGCGCACCCGACCTACGGCCTGGACGTGGGCGCCGCGGAATACATCCGGAGCCAGCTCATCGCCCGGCGGGACCGGGGCGGCGCCGTGCTCCTGGTGTCGGAGGATCTGGAGGAGCTTTTCATGATCTGCGACAGGGTGGCCGTCATGTACGAAGGCCGGGTCGTCGGGATCGTGGAGCCGTCGGCCTGCGACTTCGAGCAGGTGGGCATGATGATGGCCGGCGCGAAGGGCACGACCCTGAAGGAGGCCTGCGATGACCTTTGAGTCCGTCCCGCGGGCGGAAGCTTCCAAAGGACTCGAGCTCCTGGTCCTGGTGCTGTCCCTGCTCGCGGGTCTCGCCGCGGTGGGGATCGTGTTCCTGATGAAGGGGCTGAACCCGGTTTTCGCGCTGGGGGAGATTTTCCGCTCCTCCTTCGGCAGCGTCTTCGGCCTGACGGAGACGGTGACGAAGGCGGTACCGCTCGTGCTGGTCGGCACCGGGCTCGCCCTGGCCTTCCGGGCCAAATTCTGGAACATCGGCGCGGAGAGCCAGCTTCTCCTGGGCGCCGTGTTTTCCACGTGGGCGGGGCTGACCTGGGGGCCGTCGCTTCCGGGCTGGCTCATCGTTCCGGTGATGTTCCTCGCGGGCTTCCTGGGCGGCGCACTGTGGGGGATGATTCCCGCGGCCCTGAAAATCCGCTTCGGCATCAACGAGGTCATTTCCACCCTGATGCTGAACTACATCGCGGCGGAGTTCGTCAAGTTTCTCGTCGTGGGCCCCTGGAAGGGCGCCACGAAGTACGGCTATCCCTACACGGACGATCTGCCGGCCCACGCCATCCTGAAGCTGCTGCCGGGAACACGGATTTCGCCCGTGCTGGTGGTCATCGCGCTGGCGGCGGCCGTGATTCTCGCGTTCCTGATTTTCCGCACCCGCTTCGGGTACGAGGTGCGGGTCATCGGCGAAAACCGGGAGGCGGCCCGCTACGCGGGGATCGACTTTTTCCGGACCAGCCTGCTTTTCATGGCCATTTCCGGCGGCCTCGCGGGCATCGCCGGAACGGGCGAACTCGCGGCGATCCATCACCACCTGAGCTACCCGGAAACGCTGAGCGCCGGCTACGGTTTCACCGCCATCATCGTGGCCTGGCTGGGGAGGCTCAATCCCCTGCTGGTGGTGGTTTCGGGGATATTCTTCGCCGGCATCATCGTCGGGGGCGACGCCATCCAGATGTCCCTGGGGCTTCCCGCCGCGACGGTGCAGATCTTCAACGGTCTCATTCTGGTCTTTCTGATAACCGGGGAATTTTTCCTCCGGAACCGCATCCGGGTACGAAGGGAGCCGCGCTACAATGGGTGAAATCGTTTTTTCCGTCCTGCTGCGCACGATAGCGGCGGGGACCCCCCTTCTGCTGGGGACCATGGGTGAGGTTATCGCCGAACGGGCCGGGGTCCTGAACCTCGGGGTCGAGGGGATGATGGCCATGGGGGCGGTGACCGGCTTCATCGTCACCTTCGGCACCGGGAACCCCTGGCTGGGAATGCTCGCCGCGGCCATGATCGGCGGCCTCATGGCCCTGATTCACGCCTTCGTCAGCGTGTCCCTGCGGGCCAACCAGACCGTGTCCGGCCTGGCCCTGACGATGATGGGCATCGGCCTGTCCGGCCTGTGGGGAAAGCCCTTCATCGGCAAGCCTCTGCCTGTCAAAATGGAGGCGGCGGACATCCCGTTCCTCGCCGACATTCCGGTTCTGGGGCGGCTTTTCTTCCGGCAGGACCCGTATTTCTACATTTCGGTGCTGCTCGGGCTTGCCGTCTGGTTCGTCCTGAAGTACACATCCCTGGGGATCAACCTCAGGTCGGTGGGCGAAAATCCGAAGGCCGCCGAGAGCCAGGGCATCAAGGTGGGCCTCTACAAGTATCTGGCCGTCGTCGCCGGGGGGACCTTCGCGGGAATCGCGGGATCCCATCTGTCCACCGCCTACAGCAAGTCCTGGATCGAAGGCATGGTCGCCGGGCGGGGATGGATCGTCATCGCGCTGACGATTTTCGCCCTGTGGGAGGCGCCGCGGGCCTTCCTGGGCGCCTACCTTTTCGGCGGCATCTTCGTCCTGCAGTACATGCTCCAGCCGCTGGGGATAAGCCCCAACCTGCTGGCCATGCTGCCCTACGCGACGACGCTGATGATCCTTCTGGTGTACGGTTTCTCGTCCGGCGGCCGGCGCAGGATGCACGCTCCGGCGATGCTCGGGGAGCCTTACAAGCGGGGAGAGGCCTAGCGCCTATCCCGCCGCGGCCCGGTTCGCGGTCCGCTCGTGCTCGTCGATGTCGTCCGCGTCCCAAGGGTAGCAGATCCATTTATCCTTCAGGTCCTCGCCGGAAAAGTACAGGCGGACCTCCGGAGGAAGGGCCCCGCGCTTCTCCTTGAGCTTGTTGTGCAGGACCATGACGGCGATTTCCCGGGGCCGGTGGCCGAGGAGTTCCCGGAGGCAGTACTCCAGCGTGACCCGGGAATCGTCCACCTCGTCGACCAGCAGGATCTTCTTTCCCGTCAGTTTCTTTTCCACCTCGTCGATCCACTGGACCTTCCGGGGCAGTTCCGTCGGAACGTTGTTCTGGTCGTAGTAGGCCAGGCCGACGGTGAGGATGGGCTTCTTTATGAACGTCCGGAGCATCCGCGCCGGGATGAAGCCGCCGGATCCGATGGCGACGATGAGGTCCGGATCGTACCCCGATGCGAGGAGTTCCGCGGCGAGTTTCTTTATGGATTTGTGTATCTGGGCGTAAGAAAAGTAGTACTTCTCCATTGACCGAGGGTACAGGAGAAGAGCCCTTTTTTCAAGGCCGCCCGGAGGCCGGACCCCGCGGGCCGGCGCGGCGGGCGCCGGGCAAGTTGCCTTTTTCGTCCGCTGTTGATACTATGCGCGGGATGGGAACAAGGATAAACAGGACCTACTTTACGGCGCCGCTTTTCTACCTCCTCGTCATTTTCGGCCTGCTTTTTCTGCAGTTCGCGAAGCGGGGCGAGAAATTCCGCGACGCTTTCCGCGAGCTTTCGCTGACCGGGGTCACCATTCCCGGCGGGCAGAAATCGGAGATCCAGGAACTTCATCTCCGGTACCGGGGGGTGGATTTCGCGTTCGGGCCGCGGTACTCCGCCGAGATCGTTCCGCCCGCCGGCGACCCGGTCAAACTGAACCTCCTGGGATTCAGGAAAAACGAAAAGGGCTTCACGCTGAATTTCGACGGAAACGTCACGATGGGATTCCAGCTGGAGCCGGCGGGCGAGGTCCTGTCGATCCAGGCCGATTTCGGCGGCAAGGCGGCCCGGCAGGCGAAGGCTCTTGTCGTCCGCTTCGCCGTCGTCGAGGGGGCGAAGGCGAACAGCGTCGAGCGCATGCCGATCCTGGCCGTCCAGCACCGGGAAAAGGATTACTTTCTGTCCCTCCCCGGAAACTCGACGATAGACATGGCGCGCCAGCGGCTCGTCATCGCGCCGGAAGGCGGGGGCATCACGACCCTGACCTTCGCCCCGTCGTCCGGCGGCATGAAGGAGTCTTTCCGGCAGTGGTACGCGAATCTGGCGGGATCGACCACCGCGGACGCCCTTGCGCGGAAGGTTTCGGAGTACGTCGGCGGCGCCTACCAGGGGTGGAAGACCGGACGGTACTCCCCGGAGAGCGGGACCTGGCAGACGGAAAAAGGAGCCCAGGCCTTCAAGGAAACGGCCCTGCTGGCCTACCTGGCGGAGTCGCTCCGCCGCGGCGAGCACCTTCAGGCGTTCGAGGAAATGACCCGGGCCGCGGGAGGCGCCGCGGACTCGCTGACGTTCGCGTCCTCCGCCTTTCTGGGCAGCCTGCAGGATTTCACCGAAAAGCTTCTCCGCGACGACGAAAGGGAGGCGGCCCGGCTGCTCTCCCAGGCGAGGAACCGGGACCTGTCGATCTGGAACCGGGGCGACCTCCTGCAGTTCGCCGCCGACAGGGGAGGCGCGGAACTCCTCGCCGAGGTGCAGAAATTCGCCGCCGAGGCGAACCTGCAGACGCCGTCGGTATCCGCGGCCCTGGGCATGCTCCGGAATTATTACGAGCCGGGGAATCTCGATCCCGCCCTTCTCGGAGGCCTGCGCAGGTTTTCGGCCCTGATCAACACCCGGATTTTTCCGGGGATCATAAAAATCAAGGAAGGCTTTTTCCTCGAGATCGAACCCGGAAAAATCGACGTCCTCGCCTCGCTGCTGGCCGGAAGGATCCTGATCCTGGCCGGCGGCGTGGAGAAGGACCCCGTCCTCGAATCCATCGGCCGCGACATGGTCCTCTCCAGCCTCGGTCTTTCGGACAAGCAGGGCTTTCTGCCCCGCCACATCCTGTTCGCCGACCTCGCGCTGAAGGGGACGGAGGGCCGCGTCGCTCCCGAGGACGTGTATCCCCTGGTCGTCGACAATCCGTATTACCCCCGGTTCGTCAGCCTGTCGAGGGAGCTCGGGCCGGGGGCCTGGATATACACCGCGGCGAACATGACGGGATTCTCGATCACCGAAAAGGAGAACAGGTTCCAGTTCCGGTATCCCGAGGGAGCGACCCACCACTTCGTGTTCCGGGGCGCCCGGCCGTACAGGGAAATCCAGATCTGGGGAATCCCCTGGCGCGTGGATTACCGGTTCGAACGGTACGCGACGGGATCGTTTTTCATCGAGGACAAAAAACTTTTTCTCGTCAAATACCAGCACAAGAAGACGTCGGAAGAGTTCCTTATGACCTTCGATCAAGAGACAGAATGAACTCAAGCGCCCGGTAACCGTCCACGGCGCCGGACAGCGGCCGCCGTTTCCGGTCCCTGACGCAGGCCGCCGCGTCCGCCAGCATCCCGGCGAAGTAGCCCGTTTTATCGGGCGGCCGCGTCCCCGCCGGGACGAGGGACCGGAAACCCTCGTAGTAGGGGCTCGCCCGGCTTTCGCTCTCCTCGTAGAGGCCGTTGCCGATCCGGAGGCGGCCGGACTCGAAACTCAGGTCGATCTCGAAAACCAGATGGTCCCTCTCCGCCCCGACCTCGATGGCTACGGGAACGCCGCCGCTTTTCGCCAGGACGACAGCGGTGCCGGACCTCCGGTCCAGGCGGCCGGAAACCGCTGTTTTCCGCAGGGACCCTCCGGCGAGAAAGGCAAGGATGTCCGCCATATGGGTGCCGTCGTGGATCATCTGGTCCATCAGTTTGCGCCGCCTGCCGAAATGCAGCTTTCCCGCCGCGGCGAGGAGCCTTCCGTACCGCCCGCCGTCGACCAGGGCTTTCGCCAGAAGATAGTCCGCCGAGTAGCGTCTTTCGTGGTTGACCACCACCGTCACGGCGCCTTTTTCGTGGAGTGATGCGATGCGCCGCGCCGCCGCGAGGGAATCGGCCAGGGGTTTTTCGCACACCACCACGGGAACGCCCCGTTCCGCGGCGAGACGGACATACTTTTCGTGGGAATCCGGGTGGGTCGCCACGTGCAGGATGTCCGGCCGGGTCCCGCCGATCAGCTCTCCGGCGTCGGCGAACACGGCGGGGCAGTTCCATCTTTCGGCGAAAAGCCTCCGGCGTTCCGGGTCGATGTCCGCCCCGCCGACGAGAACGCAGTCCGGATCGGCCGCGATCGCCCCCGCGTGGGTGCAGGGTTTCTCCCGGAGCACGTCGTCTTCGAGCAGGCTGCCGATCCTGCCCAGGCCGACGACGGCGCAGCGGGTCATCCCGGGGGCCAGCCCATCATGCGGCCGCCGATGATGTGGGCGTGCACGTACGCGACGGTCTGCTGGCCGTGTTTTCCCACGTTGAAGACGACCCGGTAGCCGTCGGCCAGGCCGAGCCTTTCGGCGGTTTTCGCGATCGCCTGGATGTAACGGCCGGCGTCTTCCGGCGGCAGATCGGCGAGCCGGTCGAAGCCGGCGGCCTTTTTCTTCGGGACGACGACGACGTGCGTCGGGCCCTGGGGATTGATGTCCCGGAAAGCCAGCACCACATCGTCCTCGTAAACGATGTCGGACGGGATTTCCTTCCGCAGAATCTTGTCGAAAATCGTGTCTTCCATGGTGTCCTCTCCTCCGGGTTTCACCGGACCCGCCGGTAACCGGCCGCCGGGGCGGGGCCGGCGAAAAATTTCACGAGCAGCAAACCCGCGATGAATCCCCCTATGTGGGCCCCGTAGGCGACTCCGCCGCCGGAGCCTCCCAGGGCGCCCATCCCGTTGACGAGCTGGAACAGGAACCACAGGCCCAGAGCGAAGATCGCCGGGACCTTGGTGATGAAACGCAGCAGGAGAACCCGCACCTGGCGCTTCGGGAACAGCAGCATGTAACCCCCGAGCACTCCCGAGATTGCGCCGGAAGCTCCCAGGGACGGGACTTCAAGTCCCGATCCGCCGGCGGCCGATGCGAACACGTGGGCGAGACCCGCGGCGACGCCGCAGAGCAGGTAGAAAATGATGTATTTGCCCCGCCCCATCCGGTCCTCCAGATTGTCGCCGAAGATGAACAGGTACAGCATGTTCCCGAACAGGTGCGCGAAGCCGCCGTGCATGAACATGGACGTTATAAGCGTCAGGTAGACCGGCACCGGTGTGGGCTCCAGGCCGGGAACGCGGTACTGCATTCCCGACGCGGCGTCCCGGACCACCCGCGACCCGGTGACGATGTCCCGTCCGGTGAGGATTTCCGCGGGGACCGTGGAAAACGCGTAAGTGAACTTGTAGCCCGCACCCATCTCCTGCAGGAACACGAACACCAGGATGTTCGCGGCGATCAACGCATAGGTGACGTACGGAACGAGCCTCCTGTCGGAGTTGTCGTCTCCCAGGGGTAGAATCACGGTCGGCCTCCCTTCGCGCCCGGGGTCCGCCGGCGCGGATATCACCCCGAATTCTGCTTGAAAGCCGCGGAATGCGCAAGGGGGAGGGGCCCTTTTTTCGCGGCGGAAGGGCTCCCGCTGCGGATTTTTCCGCGGTCTCCGGCAGTCCTCTTCTTGCGGAAGGGGCGCCAAACCGGTACTATGCGGTTACCTATGCTGAAATACGACGTGCAGGCCTTTTTTCGCTTTCTCGACATTGCCGGGACCGCCGGGTTCGCCGCGGGGGGCGCCCTGGCCGCCATGCGGAAGGAACTCGACGGGTACGGGGTCCTGGTCGTCGCGGCGGCTGCCGCAGTCGGCGGAGGCATCACGCGGGACGTTCTCATCGGCCGCATCCCGCCCCTGGTGCTGACCCGCCCCCAGTATTTCGGCGTGATTCTACTGACCACCCTGATCTGCGTCGCGCTGAGACGGAGCATCAGCCGGTTCGAGAGGCTCATCGTCTTCATGGACGCCCTGGGGCTCGGCTTCTTCGCCGTCGTCGGCTTCGAGGCCGGGCGCTTCTACGGCGTGCCGTGGTACGGGGCCCTGTTCCTCGGGGTCGTCACCGGAACGACCGGAGGGATGATCAAGGACGTCCTCTTGGGGGAGATTCCCACGGTGCTCCGCAGGGAGATCTACGCTTCGGCCTGTGTGCTGGGGATCCTCTGCTACATGACCTTGTCGGCCCTGAAGGTCCCCCGGGAAGCGAACGCCGTGCTGTCCTCGGCGGCCGTTTTTTTCCTGCGGATCGTTTACTACAGGAAGGGCTGGCATTTTCCGGTTTTCGGGCACACGAAGGAGTAGCATCGGATGGCTCATATTTTCGACGCCGTTCAAGGCGTTCTGACGATCCTGTTCATGGTGTCGGGCGGGTACATCCTCAGCGGCAAAGGCTGGTTTTCCGAGGAAACGGTGGCGGTCATTTCTCGGCTTGTCATCCGCATCGCCATCCCCGCGCTGATGCTGTCCAACATCACGACCACCTTCGACAGGGAATCGATAATCCGGCTGGGGCCCGGCATCGTCGTCCCGCTGGGAACGATTTTTTTCACCTACAGCCTCAGCGTCGTGCTGGGCAGGGTCCTGCGGATACCGGAGGGCCGGCGCGGACTGTTCCAGGCCCATTTCGCCTTCGCGAACACGATCTTCGTCGGCATTCCCGTCAACATAGCCCTGTTCGGCGAGAAGGCCGTTTCCTTCGTGACCCTGTTCTACATCGTCAACACCACCCTGTTCTGGACGATCGGTGTGTACTTTCTGCGGAGGGACGGCGGGAGTGTGAAAACGCCGATTTTCTCCCTGGCCACGCTGAAGCAGATTTTCACCCCCGTCGTGGTCTGCTTCATCATAGCCATCCTTCTCGTTCTGCTGGAAATCCGCCTGCCGCCCTTCGTCATGAGCAGCCTGAAATACACAGCCGCGATGACCACCCCGCTGTCGATGATCATCATCGGCATAACCATGCATTCCGTGGGCCTGAGGGGCATCAGATTCGACCGGGAGCTTCTGGCGGTCATGGCCGGCAGATTCATCATCGCGCCGGCGGCCGTGTTCTTCATCCTGGGCAGGATCGACGCCCCC
>CAZGUL010000046.1:0-12025 GCA_964529055.1 uncultured Spirochaetaceae bacterium | reverse complement strand
GACATCCGGGAGGGCGGGGCGCGCTACAATTTCTCGTCCCCCAACGCGGTGGCCCTGGCCAACGCCGCCGACGCGCTGGCCGTGGTCCGCGGCGCGGTGTATGAGGACAAGGTCGTTTCGTACGAAGAACTCCGGACCGCCCTGGCGGAGGACTTTGCGGGCAGGGAGGCCCTGCGCCGGCGTTTTCTCAACGCGTACCCCAAATACGGCAACGACGACGACCGGGTGGACGAGTTCGCCCGGGACATCGCGAAATTTCTTTCCGAAACTTTTTCCGCCATACCGAACGTCCGGGGAGGGTTCTTCCAGGTGGGGCTGCAGAGCATCTCGGCCCACGCCCTGTTCGTCAATTCCATCGGCGCCACGCCGGACGGGCGCAGGATGGACATGCTGCTGGCCGACGGCGGCTGTTCGCCCGCCCAGGGCCGGGACCGGCGGGGCCCCACCGCGGTGATGCGCTCCGTCGCGAAGATCGACCATTTCGCCATCCCCAACGGGACCCTGCTGAACATCAAGCTGCACCCCACGCTTGTGGAAACCGAAAAGGGCATGGAAAACCTCATCGCCCTGATCGAGTCCTACTTCGCGATGAAGGGCCAGCACGTGCAGTTCAACGTGGTCAGCGCCGAGACCCTGCGGAAGGCGCAGAAGGACCCGGAACGCCACCGGGACCTGGTCGTGCGGGTGGCCGGTTTCAGCGTGTACTTCACCACCATCGACGGGGTGCTCCAGGAGGACATCATCCGCCGGACCGAACAGGCGGTGTATTGATTCGTGCATTCGCCGCTTCGTTGGAAGCGGTACAAAAATATCGGAGGATCGTATGAAAAAAGCGCTTCTCGTCTTGCTGATCGTCCTTGTCGCCCTGCCCCTTTTCGCGGGCGGCGGCAAGGAGGCGGCTCCGGCGGCGAAAAAGGCCGAAGTCATGACCATGAAGTTCGGGTCCAGCCAGCCCCCGAAGGGCGGGTTCATGGGTGAAATGGCCCCGAATTTCGCGAAGTATCTGGAAGAGGAATCCAAGGGCCTCATCAAGGTTACCGTCCATCATTCCGGCTCCCTGAGCTCCAACGAGAGGGAACTTCTGGAAATGGCCCAGGCGGGCACGGTTGAATTCGCCATGGGCGCCACCACCTACATCCTGGGCTGGTCCCCGTCGATGAAGGTCTTCGACCTGCCGTACCTGTTCGAAAGCGTGGATCACTTCCGCGACGTGACCCGCGGCGAAGTCGGCAAGATCATGGAAGACGAATGCGCCCAGCACGGCGTCATTCTTCTCGGCCAGATCATCCCCGGTTTCCGGAGCATCTTCACGGCGAAGAAACCCGTCAAGAGCATCGACGACCTGAAGGGCATGAAGATCCGCAGCATGGAGAGCCCGGTCTACATCGAAATGTTCAAGGCCCTGGGCATGCTCCCGACCCCGATGCCGTCGTCCGAGCTGTACACGGCTCTCCAGACCGGCGTCGTCGACGCCGGCGAGAACGACCCGGCCAGCGTCGTGAGCTGGGGCTGGATCGACGTCATAAAGTACTACATGCTGGACAGGCACACCCTGAGCTCCAACGTCCTTGTGATGAACAAGGCCAAGTTCGACGCCCTTCCCCAGCCGCTTCAGAACGCGGTCAAGAAGGCCTCGATCCGCGCGGTCGATTACAACCTGGATTACATCGTCGGCGCCTGGGACGATTCCATGAAGAAAATCCGGGCCAAGGGAGTCACGGTCGTCGAACTGGCTGATCTGAAGGATTTCCAGGACCGGGTCGCCTTCATGGCCGAGCAGTACGACAAGGTCATCGGCAAAGGCATCGTCGGCAAGGTGAAGGCCGCGGCGAAAAAATAAGCCGGCCCGCATCTGCGTCCGCTCCTTCCCGGCCGGAAGGAGCGGGCTTTTTCATTAAGCTGAAAGGGGAACTTCATGGCTAAACCTGGCCTTCTCATGCGGATTTACCAGTACTACAACAAGATAATCGAGGTCGCATCCGTCGTTGTCCTCGTGTTCGTGACGATCGTCGTCTTCGTTTCGGTGGCTTCCCGCTACGTGTTCAAGACTCCTCTGGAATGGTCGGAGGAGATCGCCCGGTACTCGTTCATCTGGGTCGTTTTTCTCGGAATCGCGATGGCGGAAAAAAGCGGCGACCATTTCCGGATCGCCTATTTCATCGAGAAGTTTCCGATACGGATCCGGATCGTCGTGGAGATCGCCCTGAATCTCCTGATTTTCTGGGCCCTCTACATGCTGCTTCTCGAGGGAATAAATTATTACAACCAGGGAAAAAGCGGCCTTTCCACGGTCGTCCTGATGCCGCTCAACTACATCTACGTTGCCCTGCCCTTATCGGTGGTCCTCACGATCCTGAACAGGATCGAGACCTTCATTCTCACTCTTGTCGATCTCGTGCGCGCGCAGAGCGCGGCACGGCACTAGGGAAGGTGTACACATGACAACAGCGGTAGCGGTCCTGATATGTTTCTTCGCCCTGATGATCCTCGGAATGCCCATCGCGTATTCCATGCTCGTCACGGCGTTCATCACCCTGAAATTCTTTCACGAAGGCATTCCCCTCGTCATCGTTCCCCAGAGGATTTTCGCGGGAGTGAACAATTTCATACTTCTGTGCATTCCGTTCTTCATGCTGGCCGGGGAACTCATGTCCCTGACCCCGCTCTTCGAAAAACTCATCAACCTGTCCAAGGCCATCATAGGCCACATCAAGGGCGGGCTGTCCCACGTCAACATCGTGGTGAGCATGTTTTTCGCGGGAATCACCGGAGCGGCGGTGGCGGACACCTCCGCCGTGGGCGGCATCCTTATCCCCGCCATGGAGAAGGAAGGATACACGAAGAGCTATTCCGTCGCAGTGACGGTGAGCTCCTCCACCATCGGCGTCATCATTCCCCCCAGCAACCTGATGATCGTCGCCGCCCTGGCGACGGGCTCTTCGGTGGCGATCCTTTTCATGGGCGGACTCGTTCCGGGTATCCTGTCCGGTCTGGCTCAGCTCGTGGTCAGCCTGATCTACGCCAAGCGGAAGGGCTTTCCCGCGGCGAAGCCCATGAGCTGGAAGGAACGGGTCAGGGTGTTCTGGGCCGGCATGCCGGCCATCGGCATTCCCGTCATCATCATGGGCGGCATCCTGGGCGGGGTGGTCACCCCGACGGAAGCGGCGAACCTGACGATTTTCTATGCCGTGATCGTGGGGATCTTCCTGCTCCGCAGTTACCCGTCCCTGAAAACCCTGTACACCAGTCTGGTGACGGTGGTGCAGCGGCTGGGGGCGGTCATGTTCGCCGTCGGGGCCGCGATGGTGCTGGGCTGGCTCTTCGCGATAGCCCAGGTGCCGGACGCGATCGGAAGCTTCATCCTTTCCATCACCACGAACCCCGTTCTCATCACCCTGGGGATGATCGCCACGATGCTGGTCATAGGGACCTTTCTGGACCCGCTTCCGGCGATCCTGATTTTCACCCCCATTTTCCTGCCCATAGCGGAATCCATCGGGATGGGCAAGCTTCATTTCACCGTCACGATGGTCTTCGGTTTCGTCATCGGGCTCATCACGCCGCCAGTGGGTTCCTGCCTGTACGTGGGGGCCGCCATCAGCGGCATGCGGGTGGAGCAGTTCGTCAAGGACCTCGTTCCCTTCATCATCGCGATCACCGTCGTCCTTCTGCTCATCGCCTTCGTTCCCGCCCTGGTTACCTTCGTTCCGGACCTGCTCTTCAATTAGACGGTCCCGCTATACGGTTCCGCCGCGCCGGATTTTCCGGCGCGGTTTTTTTTCCGCCTATTGACGCCGCGGAAAGAATGACATAGGTTTTCTGAAAACTACGAGGAGCCGCCACATGAGCATAGATCTTTTCCGACTTAACGGCCGCCGGGCCCTTATTACCGGATCGAGCCAGGGTCTCGGCCTGGTCCTGGCGGAAGGACTCGCCTCCGCGGGGGCGACCGTCATCCTGAACGGCCGCAGCGAGGAAAAACTCCGCAGGAGCGTCGCGGATTTCAAGTCCCGGGGGTACGAGGCCTTCGGGTACGCCTTCGACGTGACGGACAAGGCCGAGACCGATCCCGCCATCGACCGGATAGAGAAGGAGGTCGGCCCCATCGACATCCTGGTCAACAACGCGGGCATCCAGCGGCGCACGCCCCTCCACGAGGCGCCGGACGAGCTGTGGCAGGAAGTGCTCAATACAAATCTGACCGGAGTCTTCACCGTCAGCCGCAAGGTCGCCCGGGGCATGATAGCCCGCCGCCGGGGCAAGATCATCAACACCTGCTCGCTGATGTGCGAGCTCGGCCGGGCCACGACCGGGCCCTACGCGGCCGCCAAGGGCGGAGTCCGGATGCTTGTGAAGGCGATGTGCGTCGATTGGGCGCAGTACAACATCCAGATAAACGGCATCGGCCCGGGGTATTTCATCACCGAGATGACCAAACCCCTGGCGGACAACCCGGAATTCAACTCCTGGCTGATGAATCGCACCCCCGCGAAACGCTGGGGCGACCCGAAGGAGCTCGTGGGGGCCCTGGTCCTTCTCGCTTCGGACGCGGGCAACTTCATCAACGGGCAGATCATCTACGTGGACGGCGGCATCCTGGCGGCGATTTAAGAGCTCCCCGCGCCCTCCGGCGCGGGGAACGTCCGTCCGCCTTCTGAAATCATCCTGAAAATGGTATATACTTTTAGGCGATGACATTCCGACGCGCCGGGAACCCGGAATGAAACTGCTCCAGGGCGGCAGATGTACAGCTTTTATGTTTCGCATCGCGGCGGCCGCGCTTCTTCTCGCGGCCGGCGGGGCGGCGTGGGCCCAGTCCGGCGCCTGGTACGACGACCTCTGGACGAAGCGACAGGCCGTCGCCGTCGCGGACGCGATGGTGGGCGCGGACCTGACGGATTTCCCCCTGCTGGTATCCGTTTCCAATCCGGCGAACGGCGTATTTTCCGCCGCCCGGGCCGACGGGAGGGACATTCTTTTCACGTCCGGCGACGGCCTGACGAAACTGGCCCACGAAATCGAACGCTACGACCCGGCCGCGGGTGAACTTCAGGCCTGGGTCAGGGTGCCGTCGCTGCCGAACGCGGGAACCACCGTCTACATGTACTACGGCAACCCTGCCGCGGCGAACCAGGAAAACAGGACCGCCGTCTGGGATTCCGGCTTCGAAGCGGTGATGCACCTCAGGGAGCCGGCGGTGAACGGCGCCGTCGGGGCGCCCCACTACGATTCCACGTCAAAAGGCTACGTGGGGACCCAGTACCGCAACGCGAATATCGCCGGGGGACGGATCTCCGCGGCGCAGAATTTTGTCCGCAACGACGCGGATCTGAACGAGAACGACGCCCTGGACGTGGGCAACATCTATTCCGACGACTGGACCGCAATTACTCTGGAGACATGGATTTACCGGAACGGCACGGAAGACTCCCGGGTCATCGCGAAGGCCTTCGGCACCAACGCGGCGGACGCGGTTTTCCTTCTGGGCACCAGCGGGACGAACATGCGGGTCCGTCTCGGGACGAACTCGAACCAGCTGGCCCAGGATTTCGCCGTTCTCGGCGGCACCGGCGTCTGGCAGCACGTGGCGTGGACCTGGTCCGCCGGGGATTCCACGGTGCGGGTCTACGTCGACGGGGTCCCGTCCGGCACCACGACGGTGGCGGGCACCTCGATCCGCGACGCCGCCACCGCGCCCAGTGTTCCGTCGGTGGTCCTCGGCTCCGACCGGACCGACCGGGTCACCGGGGCGGACAACCGGCACTTCAACGGCCGCATCGACGAGACGCGTATCTCCCGGGTCGTCCGATCCGCGGACTGGCTCCGGGCGGGGGTCCTTAACCAGAGCTCGCCGGCGGCGTACCTCACCTTCACCGAACAGGTCCGCGTCGCGGGCACGGCGCGCACGGCAGTCGGGGCCGGAGGGATCGGGGCCGGGCGGACGGTTCGGGTCGCGGTGAACGCGGGCGCGTCCTTCACGGGCACGACGGACGCGGCCGGGGCTTACAGCATACCCATCCCGACTTCCGCCGTCGTTTCCGGGGACCGCCTCGTCGCGTACCTGGACGGCGCCGTCGAAAAGGGCGCCACGGTCACCGTGACCGGCGGCGGCAACATAACCGGGCTCGATATCGTTCAAAATCATCTGACGGCGCGGAGCGAAACCTCGGGAACGATCGGCAACGCGGACATGGCCGCCGCCCGCTTCGCCGACACGGACGTCCTGTACACCGTGACGGGCGCCGCCGTCACGACGGGCGACACCTACACCCTGTACATCCCCGCGGGGATCACCTTCGACCAGTCCGACACGGTGACTGTCGGCGCCTCGGGAGGAAATCTCCGGATCGACGGCCTCTTCGACGCCGGGGGGACCCTCTCGGTGAGCGGCTCCGTCTCCGGCGCCGGCACCCTGAAGGGCAACGCCGCGGCGATCACGGTCACGGGTTCCCTGACGGAAATAAACTACCCGGCCACCACCGGGACGACGGCGGTGGCCGGCTCGTGGGCGCCGGGAAATTTCACCCACAACGGCGGGGCCGTCAATTTCACGGGCACCGGGACCGTCGCGGAATCGACGTTCCACACCCTGCGGAACATCTCCGGCACCCGCACCGCCCTGGGAAATCTGGTCGTCGCAAACTCGCTGGTCCTCACCTCCGGCGAATTCCGCCCGGGCCCCCACACCCACCAGGTCGCCGGAAACTGGAACGACGCCGGCGTCACCTTCCAGCCGTCCTCGGGCACCGTCGTCCTGACCGGCGCGAACCCGTCGATAACGGCCGCTGCGGGAAATTATTTTTACAACCTGACCCTTGCCGGGGGAGGCACCCTTTCTTCGGCGGTACGGGTCGAGGGCTCCCTGCGGATCGCCGGGGGAACGCTTTCCGCGGGCACCCACGCGATAACCGTCGAGGGCGACTGGGACAACTCCGTCGGCGCCGCGGGTTTCAGCGGGGGGACAGGCTCCGTTGCCTTCGCGGATCCGGCGAAGACGAGCCGTATCCTGGGCTCCACCACGTTTTCGACCTTTACAGTGGCCCTGGCCGACGCGGGCAAGGTCCTGCAGTTCGAGGCGGGAAGCACCCAGACGGTGACGGTTTCCGTGTCCATATCGGGGGTGCTGACCGACGGCGTTCCCGTGTCCCTGCAGAGCACGGTCCCGGCGCAGACATGGTACATCGACGCCACCGGCGCGGCGAAGACCCTTCAGTCGGTCATCGTCGCGGACAGCACCGCCGTCGGGGACGCGCTGACGGTTTCCGGCCAGAGCACCGACGCGGGCAACAACACGAACTGGATTTTCCCGTCCGGGGGCGACAAACGGTACCGGTGGGTGGGTCTGAAGAGCGCGGTCTACAGGGACACCACCGGCGACTCCAGCAACTGGTACAACACCGACACGGGGCAATACATCCTTCCCGCCACCGACATCGGCAACGAAGACAAGATTAATATACCGGGCCCCGGTTCCCTGTCGCAGGACCTGATTGACGCTTACAACACCCAGTTCGGCAAAGCGGTGACCGCCGCCGACCAGTGGCCGATTCCGGTACTGGCTGCCGACGTTCCCCCGGCCCGGAACCTGACCATCGGTTCCGGCGCGGCTTTCGACAGCGTCACGTACCGGCTCGAACCGGACAAGGGCTTCGTCAACTACGGCACGATCCTGCGGCACACGACGAGCAACGCGATGACCGCCACGCCGACCTCGGGAACGGTGCTGTATTACCACCAGAGCAACGGCTCCAACATCGCCGCGCTGGCCTATTACAACCTGCATCTCGCGGGGGACTCCGCCGGCCTTACCTACACGCTGCCGGCCAATCTAACCGTCAACAACGACCTGGCGCTGGGGCCCGCGTCGTTCTATTCCGGCACATTGAGCGCCCGGAGCTTCTCCGGGGCGAATCTGGACGCGGCGAGCTACATCCTCACGGTGACAGGCGGCGCGTCCGTCGCGTCCGGTCTGACCCTGAACGCGGGCACCAACGCCGCCACAGGGCTCACCGTCACGGGAAACCTCACCGGCGCCGGGACCCTCGCCTGGGGGGACACGAACATCTCGATAGCCGGTTCCCTGACGGCGGGCGCCCTGACGCCCCCGACGACGAACTCCCGGACCCTGGCCGTCGGCGGGGACTGGGCGGTGGGGTCCTTTGTCCCGAACATCCGGGCGACAGTGCAGTTCACCGGCCCCGGCACCGTGTCCGCCTCCGGATTCCACAACCTGACCCTGACCGCTTCGTCCGGGACGCGGACGGCGGCGGGCGACATCACGGTTAACGGCAACCTGGTCATCAACTCCGGCGCGACGCTGGACATGAACGGGTACAGCCTCACGGTAACCGGAACCATAAGCGGCGCCGGGACCCTGATCGGCGGCTCCGCAGTCACCGTGACGGGTTCGATGAGCGTGGCCAATTACACGGCGACATCGGGCGAGACGCGGGTGGGGGGCAACTGGGGCGTTTCCGGAGTATTCAATCCCAACGGGGGCACCGTGGTCATAACGGGCGCGGCGAGCCAGATGGCGGTATCTGCGACCTTCCACAACCTGACCATACAGGCCGGCGCGAGCCTCGACACCCTGGGGACATGGTCCATCATCATAAACGGCGATTTCTCCAACGCCGGCAACCTGTCGCGGCGGGGTGCCGATTACGTCAGCAAAACCGACGCGACGCAGGGAACCGTCACCTACAGGACCTCGTCGACCAACCCCATCCAGTCCTACGACGGCCCGGATTACTACAATCTGCGGATCCAGTCGGCGGGCTTTTCGCTGGGTTCGGACATCGGCGTGGTGAACAACCTGGACATCGTTCTCGGCGGGTCCCTCAACGCGGCGGGCCGTACCCTGGAACTCGGCGGGAATTTCACGAACAGCGTGGGCGCCGGGGCCTACACGGCCGCGGGCGGCAAGGTCCGCCTGGTCGACGCGGCGAAGACCTCCACGGTGTCGGGCACGACGACCTTCGGCGATCTGGAAGCGACCACGCCGGGAAAGACGGTCGTTTTCGCCGCCGGGGTCACCCAGACCGTCGCCGGGACCTTCCGGATCACCGGAGCGGCGGGAAATCCCGTGACGCTGGAGTCCGGCGCGGCGGGCTCGCAGGCGGCGGTGACGGTGAGCGGCGCCTCAAGCGTGGAGTACGCGGCGGTGCGGGACATCAATTCCTCCGGAGGCGGCCTGGTGACCGCCCTGCGGAGCGTCGACAACGGCAACACCCTGAACTGGAATTTCACCGGCACAACCTACTACTGGATCGGGACGACCTCGTCCCCCCTGACGACGACGAACTGGACCCCCAACGGCACCCCCGGCGCGAACGACGCGATGGTGATCCAGGCCGGCTACGTGACGCCCCTTCTTCCCTTCAGCGCATCCTCCACGGCGCTGACGGTGCGGGCCGGGGCGACGGTGGACCTCCAGGGCTTCACCCTCACCCTGAGCGGAACTCTGGAGAACCAGGGGACCATCCGCCGCCATCTGATGACCGGTCCCGGGGATGTATTGGTCAACCGGGTGGACGCGGACTCCGGGACGGTGGAATATTACGCCGGCGGCCTGGGAACCTACATCCAGGACTACGGCGGCACGGATTACCACAACCTGACGCTCACCGGGGTCTCGCCCGGCATGGCGTACGGGCTCGGCGTTGCGAACAACCTGACGATAGGCGCGGGCTCCACATTGAGCGCGAACGGCAAATCCGTTTCGATCGGCGGGAATTTCACAAATGACAACGCAGCCAACACGTTCACCGCCGGCGGCGGAACGGTGGCCTTCGTCGATCCGTCGAAGACCAGCGTGATCGACGGACCCGCGACGTTCGCCGGCCTCACGGTGGCGGCGCCGGGAAAGACGCTGCAATTCGCGGCGGGGCTGGCGAACAAGATCACGGCGGGCACCTTCACCGCGGCGGGGAGCGGTTCCGCGCCGGTGACGCTGCAGAGCGCCTCTCCCGGCACCCAGTGGTACCTGGACGTTCCCCCCGCGTCGGCCTCGGTTTCCTGGGCGACAATCACCGACGGCCACGCCAACGAGGGTACCGCGAACACCGTTTCCCCGGCGGACAGCGTCGACGGCGGAAACAACACGAACTGGACCTTTCCCCCGTCGGTCCGCTTTCGGACCTGGACCGGCGCCGTCAGCACCGCCTGGAACGACGCGGGCAACTGGGACGGGGGCATCCTGCCGACCTCCGAATCGGAGGTGACGATCCCCGACGTGTCCGCCGGTTCCGGCAATTTCCCGGTCCTCGGCGCCGCAGTTACGGTGGACACCCTGGTCATCGCCGCGGGGGCCTCCCTGGACACCGCCGGCTTTGCGCTCCTGATCAACACCGCATTCTCCAACGACGGCACCCTGTACCGCCGGGGCGGCGATTCGGTGAACAGGAGCGACGTCGATTCCGGCATCACCCGTTACAGGACCACAGGCGGGGCGGTCCAGCGGTACACCTCCCTGTCCCGTGATTATTACCACCTCGTTCTGGACGACGCGGTCTTCACGATTTCCGGCGCCCTACGGACCGCGGGGAACCTGGGCGGAACGGGCACCCTGTACGGGGGAACGGTGCCGGTGACCGTGAACGGATCCCTGACCGTCGCCGCGTACCTTGCCACCTCCGACGTCACCACCGTCGGCGGCGACTGGACCGTCGCGGCCTTCACCCACAACGGCGGCACGGCAAGCTTTTCCGGCGCCGGCGCGGTTTCCGGCGGCCCCTTCTGGAATCTGACGGTTTCGGCGGCCACCCGGACCCTGGCGGGCGACATCACGGTGCTGAACAACGCCGCGATCGCCGCCGGCGCGGTGCTGGACGGGGGCGCCTTCACCCTCTCCGTCGGCGGCAGCTGGACCAACGCCGCCGGCGCCCCGGGGTACACCGCGGCAGGGGGGGCCGTCGCCTTCATCGACGGGGGGAAAACGTCCACCGTTTCGGGCTCCACGACGTTCGTCAACCTGACCTCGACGGCCGCGGGAAAGCCCCTGCGCTTCGCCAGCGGTGCGGCCCAGACCATCACGGGAACCCTGACCCTGCAGGGGGCCGCGGGCAACCCGGTGAGCCTGCGGAGCACCAACACCGGACTCCCGTGGCTTCTCAACGTTTCCGGTTCCGCCGCGGTTTCGTACGTCACCGCCCGGGACTCCGACGCGTCCGGCGGGATCCAGATAACCGCCGTGAACAGCACCGACGAAGGCGGCAACACCAACTGGTACTTCGGGCCGGCCCATGTCCTGCGGACCTGGCTCGGAGGGGCGGCGGGTCTGGAAACCGACTGGTTCACCGCCGCGAACTGGAGCCCTGCGGGCGTTCCGGCTTCCGCCGACGACGCGCTCATTCCGGCGGGGAGGACCCATTATCCGTCCCTGACCGCGGCGGTCCCCTCCCTGCGGCACCTCACCATCGAGGCGGGGGCTTCCCTGGGCCTCAACCAGTACAATTTCGCGATGACCGGGACCTACTCAAACCAGGGTACTCTCCGCCTGTTCGGCGATCCTGCCCAGACGGTGACGGGCATCACCCCGGGCGCGGCGGAAGGCACCATCGACTACAACGGAACGGGCGTCTACGCGGGACTCCTGCTCGGGAATTCCTATTTCAACATCGCATTTTCCGGAAGCGGCTCGTACACCCTCGGCGCGGACCTTTCGGCCGCGGGCGGCCTCGCCGTGTCGGGCGGCACCGTGGATTTCGGGACCCGCAACGTCAACGTCACGGCGGGTATAAGCGGCACCGGCGGCACGGCCGTCCTCGCCTTCGGCTCGGGAACGACGACGGTCGGCGCCGGGGGCGTTTCGCTGACGATCGGAACGGCCCGGTTCGGCGGAATTCTCCAGGCTTCCGGTCAGACGGTGCAGGTAAGCGCCCCGGCGGTCCTCACCGGAGGTGCGGTGATCACCACGCTGCCCGGCGCGGGCGATGTGACCTTCGGCGGCACGGTGAACGGGGCCTTCTCCCTGACGGTGAACTCCTCGGGGGCGACGGTTTTTTCCGCCGCGGTGGGCGGAACG
>CAZGUL010000045.1:0-12273 GCA_964529055.1 uncultured Spirochaetaceae bacterium | reverse complement strand
GGCAGAATACGAGGCGGACCGCCGCTTTTTCGGCGCCACCGTGGGCCGCTTCGCCAACAGGATCGGGGGCGGCAGGTTCTTTCTGGACGGCATCCCCCACGCGGTGACGGTGAACAGCGGGCGGCACCACCTGCACGGCGGGGCCGAAGGCTTCGACCGCCGGGTGTGGGAAGCCCAGTCCTTCGCCCGGTCCGACATGGCCACCGTCCTCTTCTCGCGGGTCAGCCCCGACGGCGAGGAGGGATATCCCGGCGAACTGCGGATAAGCGTGGCGTACACCCTGACCGACGGCGGCGAACTTTCGCTGGCCTACGAGGCGGAGACCACCGAGACGACCCCCGTCAACCCGACGAACCACACTTTCTGGAACCTGGCCGGGGCCGGCAAAGGGACCATCGAGGACCACGAGCTCCGGCTCGACTGCCCGTTCTACCTACCGGTGGACGACGAGCTGATCCCCACGGGCGAAATCCTGTCCGTCCGCGGAACGCCGATGGATTTTACCCGCTCCCGGAGGATCGGCGGGGACATCGGCCGGGTGAAGCCGGACGGCTACGATCACTGCTACGCGGTCGGCGCGGCGGAAACCGAGCTCGCCCCCGCGGCGGTGCTGCGGGACCCGGAAAGCGGCCGCACCATGGAGGTCCTGACGAGCCTGCCGGGTGTGCAGTTCTATTCGGGCAACATGCTGAAGGCGGGCCGCGGGGCGGGCGGCATCGATATCCGCAAACGGGGTGCGGTGTGCCTGGAAACCGGGTTTTTCCCCGATTCGCCGAACAAGCCGCATTTCCGCTCGCCGGTGCTCCGGCCGGGGGAGACCTACAGGTCCATGACGCTGTACAGATTCCGCATCACCTGATGGAGAAAAGGAGCGAAACATGAACGGACGTTTTTACGATGTGACGGGCGGCCGCTGGGAGGACATCGGCGGGGGCCGGAAAAGAAAAATCATCCACATGGGCAACATGACGGTGATGGCCCTCCGCGCGCCGAAGGGCACCGTCACCGACGCGAAGCACAAGCACCCGAACGAGCAGGCCGCGGTCGTCTTTTCCGGCCGGGTCAGGATGTTTCTCGGCGCCGAAAGCCGGGTCATCGGTGCGGGGGAGGGATACCTTGTACCGCCGGACGTGGAGCACCACATTGAAGCCCTGGAGGACACGGTCCTCATCGACTACTTCACGCCGAAGCGGTCGGACCTCACGGCCACCGAGTAGGGGCCTCCCGGCGCAGGGCGCACCCGGGGACGGACGGCCCGGGTCTACGTTCCCCCTGGCCCATAAAAAAAAGCCGCCGTTTCCGGCGGCCTTTTCGGGGTGTCCCGAAGAAAACCTGCTGTCAGTCGAAGGCCTCGCTGGTCTTCCAGACTTCCCACACCTTTCCCACAAGGTCGGGTCCGGGTTTCAGAGTCTTCTTGCCGGGGCGCCATCCCGAGGGAGTGGCTTCGGTGCCCTTGCTGGCCCGCACGAGCTGGAAGGCCTGCACCTGCCGCAGGGACTCCGAAACGTTGCGGCCCACCGGGGGCGTCAGCACTTCGTAGCCCTGGACGATGCCGTCCGGGTCGATGATGAAACGGCCGCGGGTTTCAACCCCCGCGTCTGCGTCGAAAATGCCGTACACGGTGCCGACCTTGCCGCCGGCGTCGGAAAGCATCGGGAAGGGAACGCCGCCCTTCACCATTTTGGAAAGTTCGTTGTCATTCCACATCTTGTGGACGAACACGCTGTCCACGCTCATCGAGAGAATCTGAACGCCGAGTTTCTCGAACTCGCTGTGTTTTTCGGCGACCGCCGAAATTTCAGTCGCTCAGACAAATGTGAAGTCACCGGGGTAGAAGCAGAGCAGGACCCATTTCCCCAGGTACTCCGAAAGCTTGACGTTGACGAACCTGCCCTGATGATACGCCGAAGCGGTGAAATCAGGGGCTTTTTTCCCGACCATGATCATGTTTCTTTTTACCTCCTGTGGTGCGGTTTGACCGGGCGCCGCGGCTTCCTGCGGAGCGCTTTCCGCGGGGCCGGTTCCGGACGGCCGGGAACATCCCGGCTTGAAATCTTCAGGCATAGGCGCCTCCTCTAATTAAGAATGCATCTTAATTTTGAATCATGGCACCGCATTTGTCAAGGTTAGTCGGGCGATAAATACCGTAAATTACCGGTATTTACGGCGGAATTTGACAGCCTCGGGCGGTTCGCGCTATCCTGCCGCTCATGGATAACCGATTAACCCTGGCCCCCGTCGTGGAGATCGACGAGGGCAAGGTCTTCCGCCGCCTCGGCCTGGAGGCGGGAACGACGGACGGCGAAAGGCTTGCCTGCCTCCTCCGGGAAGCCCGGGCGGCCGCCCGGCCGAAGGCTTTTCTCGCCTACGCGTATGTGGAAAGCCGGTCCGGGGACCGTGTTTTCATCGACGGGGTCGAGTTTTCCGGCCCTCTGGTCCGGGACAAGCTCGGAGATGTGGACCGGGTGTATCCCTATGTGGTCACCTGCGGCCTGGAGCTGGAGGAGTGGTCCCGGGGAACCGGGGATTTCGTCGAAAACTACTGGGCGGACTGCATCAAGGAGGAATACCTGCGGGCGGCTTTCGGGGCGCTCAAGGCGCACCTGAAAAGCGCCCGGGGGGAGGAAAAGCTCGCACACCTCAGTCCGGGGTCCCTCGCTGCCTGGCCGATAACGGAACAGCGGCGGCTTTTCGCCCTTCTCGGCGACGTGCAGGGGGCTGTGGGCGTGACGCTCGCGCCGAGCTGTCTGATGATCCCGGCGAAGTCGATTTCCGGAATCCTGTTTCCCACGGAAACGGGTTACGAGAACTGCATGCACTGTCCCCGGCCGGTCTGTCCCAACCGGCGTGCCCCGTTCCGGGCCGTCATTCCACGATGATTTTCCCCAGCCACTTGACCCAGTCGCTTCCCTCCTTGCCCCGGGCCGCCAGGCGGAGGGGAAAGCCGTGGACCTTGTGGAATTCCCGGCCGTTGAAGCGGTAGGCGACGAGCATTTCGTCGCCCGCGTCGAGGATCTCCCGCACCGGGAACCGGGTCCTGTATGTTCCGTCCTCCGTCGAGAAGATGACGACCCCGGCGTCCGGCAGGATTCCCGCCTCCTCCAGCAGGACCCGGGCGGGGACGCCCGTCCATACCCCGTCGTCGGTGAAGAACCCGGGGCAGTCCAGGACCATCTTTTTGTCGGCCGACGGGAGTTTTTTGACCTCGTCGAAGCTCAGGGAAAGGCTGGTCCTCACCTTTCCCGAGACGGAGAGCCGGTACGTCGCGGGGTCCGCGTCCACCGGGGTCCCGGTGATGTGGAGCCCTTCGAAAAACTCCATGTACTGGAATTGCCGTTCCTCGGCCCCGACGGGTCCCGCAAGGGCGAATGCGAGAATCGCGACGACGGCGGCGAACGTTTTTTTCATGGGGTCACCTCTCTTCATGCGGTCGGGCGAGACGTGAAAGGATCGGTTTCCACTTCTCGAGTTTTTCGTCGAAGCTCCGCCCGGCGTGGGCCGGACTCGTCGACGGAAGGGGAAGGAGAAGGATGCCGCGGATCCGCTCCCGGGGAATCCGCGGGGCGACGTGCCTGCGAAACGCCGCTTCGGCCTTTCTTCCGTTGAAAGCCACGGCGTTTATTCCGGGGTTCGCGAGGATGAGACCGGCCACGTCGTTGGGGGTCTCGGTTTCCGGGAGGATGGCGGCGTCCAGACTGCCCTCGCGGCTGCAGGAAGCCAGAACGTCCCACAAGACGATGCCCGCACCGGTCAGTTTCCGGAGCCTTTCCGGATAGGGCAGGTCCGGTCCCGCGCCGACCAGGGCCCCCATCAGGGGCCAGAACGCGTTCCGCGGGTGGGCGTAGTACTGGTTCTTCCGGAGGGACTCGGCCCCGGGCATGGAGCCGAGGATCAGGAGGCGCGGGCGCCGGCCGGCGGCCGGCGGAAAGCCGTGGACCGTCAACCCGCCAGGACTTCCTTCCGGAACCGGCCGACTTCCTCCCGGGCGATCTTGCCCAGGGTCACGGTGTCGTGGATCAGGGTTATCATGTTGTAGCCCCGTTCGTACTTCGCCCGGGCGTCCTCGAAGCCCGTGCACACCGTCGACATGGCCTTGCCGGCGGCCTTGATCTTCTTTTCCAGACCTTTGATGGTTTCCTGGATGACCGGCACCCCGGGGTTGCCCCGGTAACCGTGGGTCGTGGCCAGGTCCATGGGACCGATGAAAATGCCGTCAACGCCCTTGACGGACAGGATTTCGTCGATGTTTTTGACCCCGTCGGGGGTTTCGATCTGGACGAAAACGAAGATGTCCCGGTTGGCGGTCTCGAAATACTCCGCCGATTTCCAGCCGTAATGACCCGCCCGGGTGCTGCCGGCTATCCCCCGGATTCCTTCCGGCGGGTACTTGGCCGCCCGGACCGCCGCCTCCGCCTCCGCCTTCGTGCTGACGTAGGGAACCACCAGGCCGTACACGCCGGCGTCGAGGATGCGCTTGATCTGGACGAAGTCGTTCCAGGGGGCGCGGACGAACGGGACGGCGGGCTCCCCCTTCATGGCCTGGATCTGCGCGATGAGGGTCATGATGTCGCCGGGGCCGTGCTCCATGTCGATGAGAAGTACGTCGAAGCCCGCTTCGGCGAGGATTTCCGCCGTCACCGGGCTGCCGGCCTGGACCCAGGCGGCCGAAATTTTCCCGTCCGCCCGGAGGGCTTCCGCGGCGGGGTTGCAGTTCTTTCCGATCATGGCATGTCGTTCCTTGGTTTTGCAGTTTGTTTCCGGCGAAAATTCGCCGGGAGCAGTGTACAAAAAAACAGGGAATTGCGGAAGCGCGGATTTCAGAGTCCCGGCACCTTCCCTCCCGCGTACCGGGCCGTTGCGTCCCCGCTGAGTCCGCAGGCCTTTATCGATTCGATTTTCATCCCGGCCCGCCTAGAAAAAGTCCTTTTCCCCGCCGCCGAAAAAGTCGTCCTCTTTCTCGAAGTACCTGGTCTCGTCGAATTTGAAGAACGCCTCCTCGTCGAAGAAGAAGAAATTCTCCTCCTCGAAATCGTCGAAGAATCTGGCCTCCCCGGTGAAGAAATCGTCGTCGGAGAAGAATTTCTCGTCGCCGAAGAATTTCTCGGCCCGCCTGTTGAAGTCGTCCCGGTAGTCGTCGTCGGCGAATTTTTTCGGCTCTTCCTTTTTCGGCGCCGATTTCAGGCGTCCCTCGACGATGGGCGAAGGTTCGCCCGCCAGGTCGCCCTTGACGGCGACGACGGAGTAGAGGGCCTTCCTGTCGGGAAGGCGGGTGTCGACGAAGGAGGTTCGGGCCGTGCGGACCAGGTCGGTCCATTTGCCGTCCTTTTCGGCCCACCTGCGCAGGATGTATCTTTCCGCGCCGGGGACGGAGGACCAGCTTATCTCGATCTTGTTCGTGAAGTCCCCCTGGGACGCCCGGATTTCCGCGGGTGGGGCCGGCGGCTTCGGCGCCTGCACGACTTCCGGCGCGGGAATCGTAACCGAAAAGCCCTCACCGGCCTTGCTTTCCCTGTCCCGGGTGTACGCCGTCACCACATACCGTTCGAGCCGGGAATTCGGGGGCACCCTGGCGTCCAGGAAACCCTCGTTGCGGCTGGTGCCGAGGAGGCTCCACTGCTCTACCCCGGCGTCCCAGCGGTAGACGTTGTACCCTTCCGCCCCGTCGACGGAGTCCCAGATCAGCTTGACCGCTCCCTTCTCCAGGGCGCCCCGCAGGTTTTTCGGCGCCCCGAGCTCCTTTTCCACCTTCAGGTACCCCCGCGCGACGGAGCTGTAGTCGCTCGTGCCGCCGGGGCCGACGCTCTTGACCGCGTAAAAGTATTCGGTTCCGGGATTGGCCCGGGTGTCGATGTAGGCCGTGCCCTTCACTTCGGCGATTCCGGCGAATTTTTCCGGCGTCTTCTCGGCGCGGTAGACGATGTAGTAGTCGGCGCTTTTGACCGGGTCCCAGACCACCTGTATCCTGTCCGTGTAAGCCCCGCCGGAGGCGGTGACCGTGTTGGGCGGAAAGGATTTTTCCGGCGTGTTGGAGGCCATGTCGTACATGACCATCGCGGTGTGGTGCATCTCCGCGAAGAGATTGTAATCGTAATGGACGAAGCCTTTTTCGCCCCAGTTCTCGCTCCAGGAGTTCATGATCTTGAAGGCGTTTTTCCCGTCGTCGTAGCCCACGACGACCATCGCGTGGCCGCCCAGGTAGGCCCCGGAAACGCGCCGGTACACTCCCGACGAGTGGGTCATGAAGTTCTCGTAGGTCTTCATCCCCACGATGATCGGGTGCCCGTCGGCCAGGAGGACCTTCAGGGAATTGATGTTTTTCCCGTCCAGCCTCGCGTAGGATTCGGCGCGGAACTGGGCCGCCTCCTGCCGTGCGGCGGTGCCCGGCTGGACACGGTAATCGCCGTAGGGCATGGTTTTCAAAGTCGCGACTCCCTGGGCCTTGACGAGCTCCATCGCGTCGGGGATCGTGGACCCCTCGTCCCTGCCCCGGTTTATCTGGTTGTAAATATAGCTGGGAGAAAAAATTGTCTCTTTTTTCGCCACCCCCCACCGGCGCTCGACGTTTTCCTGGTAGGACTTGGCGGCGTAGGCCGTGGCCCAGGCCACGCAGCTGTTCTGCTCGCCCTGGAATCCCGGGGCGGGGAAATTCGGCGCCAGGTCGACGCTCTTCGGAATCTCCGCCTTGCCCGCCTTCGCGGTGGCCCCGCGGATGGAGCCGTCGAAATTTTTCGGGGTCGGTTCCATGCCGAGCCCCTTCGGGGATGCCTGGGCGAACAGCCCGGCCGCCTGAACCAGAAATATCAGGGCTGCCGCGATGCGGCGGAAATTTTTCATTGCGTTCCTCCGGGGAAAGATCGAATTCATCTTTGTATTGTACAGTGGCGCACTGAAAAAATCCATGCGGCGGGGCCGCCGCGATGTCATTCCGGGGGGCGTATGTGATTGACAACGCGGGATTCACGATTCATAATAATTCCGGTACTTCATTTTTTACGGGACTCCGGCGTGGAGCCGGAGCCCGAATTCTTTACAGGGGGGGGCGAAAATATGAAGAGATTCGGTTTGGCGGGATGGATTCTCGTCGGCCTCGTGCTGGGAGCCATAACCGGCTTTCTGGTCGGGCCGGGAATCGCCGTCATCGCGCCGGTCGGGACGCTTTCCTCAGACTGTTGAAAATGACGATCTATCCGCTCATTTTCTTCTCCATCGCCGGCGGCATCGCGGGCATCGCGGACATGCAGAGGCTCCGGAAAGTCGGGCTCACCTTCGTCGGGTACTGGGCGGTCGCGTCGGCCCTCGCTGCGGCTCTCGGCATCTTCTGGGCCTACATCATCCGCCCGGGAGTGGGAATCACCCTTCCCGCGCTGGAGAAAAAGGAAGTCAGCGTCGACCTGCTCGGCAGCGTGATCAACTGGGTGCCGGACAACATCGGCAAGGCCTTCGCCGAAGGCAACATCCTGCAGATCATCGTTTTCGCGCTGTTCTTCGGAATCAGCATTTCCCTGCTGGGGCAGAAGAAGATCGGTCAGGTGATGTCCGATTTCGTGCAGTCCGGCTCTGAAATCATGGGCAAGATGGTGGGCATCGTCCTGTATGTCGCCCCGTTCGGGGTTTTCGCCCTCATCTCCAACATCACCGGAACCCTGGGCGCCATCGTCCTCGCGGGAATCGGCAAGATGCTGGTCACCCAGTATGTGTCGTACCTGACGATAATCGTCGTCGTGTACCCGCTGATCCTGAAACTGATCGCCAAGGTCAACCCGGTCCAGCACTTCAAGAACATCTGGCCCGCCATGGCCCTTGCCTTCAGCACCTGCTCCTCCAGCGCTACGCTGCCTCTCACGATGGAAGTGACGAAACGCCGCGCGGGCGTTCCCGACGACATGGTCAACCTGATCGCGCCGCCGGCGGCTACGATCAACATGCACGCCTGCGCCGCCGAAATGCCGATCTACGCGGTTTTCGCCGCCCAGATCTACGGCCTGGACTTCTCCTTCCTGCAGCTGCTGGTCATCATCGCTCTGGGCATCCTGATGGCCGCCGGTGTGGCCGGCGTTCCGGGAGGCGGGATCATCATGTCCGCCGTTCTGCTTCAGGTCATGGGGCTTCCGCTGGAAATCGTCGGCTGGATCGCCGGCGTGTACGTCCTCATCGACATGCCGAACACGATGCTGAACGTGACCGGCGACACGGTGGGTATGGTCTACACGGCCGCGCGGCTGGGAGAGCTGGACAGAAAGCTCTTCGAAAGCTCGAAGACCGAAGGCGTCGTTTAACATCGCTGTATGAAGGGTCCGGCCCCCCGCGGGGCCGGGCTTTTTTTTCGTACCGTCCCGAAAAAACGCGGCGGCGTTCCTTTCGGGACGTTTTTTTTTACAGGAGACCGAACATGAAAATCGAACTGAGTTCCCGCCGCCGGGGCGTGGCGGGAGTCTGCGGACACGCGGGGGTGGGCCACATCCACAGCCATTCCGGTTTCGTCCAGGACGATTCCGGCGGGTTCGCCGCGGCCGCGGGCCTCCTGAAGGCGGCTCTTCCCGTCGATACGACGATACGCTCCGCGGAGGCCGATCTCCGGACGGGGACCGTCACGGTGACCACAGCGGACGGAGGCGTCGGCGAGGCCTCCGCGAGGCGGGGATTCACTCCGTATGAGGCGGAGCTTCTTTCCCGCGCGGTCGGCCGGGACGCGGCCTTCACCCAGGCGGCGGCCTTCGCCGTGTTCGGCAGGATTTACGGCCAGGGCGTGCTGGAAGCCCCCGTGGCCCTGCAGGCAGCCGCCGCGCTGGCCGTGGTGAACACCTTCGAGATGAAACATCCCGGCGCGATACGGACGGCGTCCGAAAACCTTCCGGGCAACATCGGCCGGATGATGGGCGCCGTCCTGGAAATCGGAGGCGTCCCGACCGCCGTTCTGGCCGTGGTCAACGCCACAGCCGGCGGGCTCGGCCCGAACGAGGACATGGAGGGAAACGTCGTTCTCGGCGACAAGGGCAGGCTCATGAAGGAGCTTGGGCTCGACACGGCGCCGACCATCGTCGTGGAAGGCAAGGCGTTCGTTCCCGGCGTCTGCGAAAGCCTGCGGGAAAACACCTTCCTGATCCGTAACAACGGCGCCGCCGACAACTCCGTCGTTGCGCGGTGCCTCGCGGATGCGGCGGGAAAACTGGGCCATCCCTTCAAAACCGCCGACGGGGCCTTTCCCCGGGGTGTGAACGCCCTCGAAAAGGGGACCCGCGAGCTGGGGGAAAAAATCGCCGCCGCGGGCCGCAGACTCGCGGAGGCCCGCACGTCCCGTGACAAGGTGCGTATCGTCGGCGAGCTCGCCCTGCTGACCAGCCAGGACGCCGGGGGCGTCACCTTCATGACCGATCCCCTTCAGGATGTTGTGGGCAGCGCGGGCATGGTCCCGGGTCTGACCGCGGTGATCTCCCTGATCGTGACGGGGGACTACATCGACAAGTGGAAGATCCCCGAGCTCGAGCCCGGGGACACGAAAAGGATGCTGGACATCATCGCCGCGGCGGTCCCCCTTTTGGCCGAAAGGGCGAAGGAGGCGGAGGGGGAAATCGCCGCGAAGGCTTCCCGGTACCGGGAGGCCGATTTCGCGTATCTTCTGAAGGACCCCGCGGGAGGCGCGACATGATGAAAAAGGTGCTGTTCATTTCCACCGGCGGGACCATCGCGTCCACGCAGAAGGAAGAAGGGCTGGCCCCGACCCTGACGGCGGACGACCTGGTCGCCGCTGTTCCCGGAATCGGGGAGGTCTGCGACATCCACACCCGGATGCTGATGAACATCGACAGCTCGAACATGCAGCCGGAGGACTGGGTGCAGATCGCGGAGTGTGTTTTCTCCGAGCTCCGGAACTACGACGGCTTCGTGGTGGCCCACGGCACCGACACCATGGCCTACACCGCCTCGGCCCTGAGTTTCATGCTGGCCGACCTGGACCGGCCGGTGGTCCTCACCGGATCGCAGATCTCCATTTCCGGCGGCGGCACCGACGCGCGGAGGAACATCCTGGACGCCTGCGCGGTTGCCTGCTTCCCCCGGCTGCGGGGCGTTTTCCTGGTCTTCAACGGAAAAATCATCCTGGGGTGCCGGGCCTGCAAGGTCAACACCCGGGACTTCCAGGGCTTCGAGAGCGTCAACCGCCCCTATGTGGGAACCCTGTTCGACGGAAAAATAAAGCTCATCGCGCCGCCGGCGGCTCCCGCCGGAACCCGTCCTCCGTCCCTGGACGTCCGGTACTCCCCCGACGTCGCCCTGGTCAAGCTGTATCCGGGATTTCATCTCCGGCTGCTGGAAGACCTGCATGACAAGGGCTACAGGGCCCTCATCGTCGAGGGTTTCGGCAGCGGCGGAGTCCCCTTCATCCGGCGGAACCTTCTGCCCGCGCTGGAGGGCCTCCTCGCGACGGGAATGGCGGTGATCTTCACGACCCAGTGCCTCATGGGCGGGGTGAACCTGGAAACCTACGAGGTCGGCCGCAAGGCCATGAAGCTCGGCGGAATCTCCGCCGGGGACATGACGACCGAGGCGGTGACGGCGAAGGCCATGTGGGGGCTCGGCAGGGCGAAGAACGCGGCGGAACTGGCGGAAATTTTCGCCGCCGATCTCCGGGGGGAAATCACCCTCGGGGAATAGAGGCCGCGGGACCGCGGCGGGGAGAGGATCCGGTGAACGGTTCGGTTGACTTATCGGTGCGGATGGGTTCTCTGACATTCAGGAATCCCTTCATCGTCGGGTCCGGGCCCACGACGAAAACCGTGGACCAGATCAGGGCCGCCTGCGACTCGGGCTGGGCCGGGGCCGCCCTGAAGCTGGCGATCCACCCCCGGCCCTACCTGAGCCTGCCGCCCCGGTACCGGTGGCTGCGGAAGGAAAAATACCACATTTTCACCGCCGAGGAGCGCCTCACCGCGGATGAGGCCCTGGCCCTGGTGGAGGAGTGCCGCAGGGCGGTGAACGACTTCGCCATCATTCCCAACATCACCTACGACGGGGAGGACTTCGAGGGGTGGGGCGCCCTGGCCGGGAGGTTCGAGGACGCGGGCGCCCACGCGGTGGAGCTCAACATGTGCTGTCCCAACATGTCCTTCAACCTGGCGGCCACCGGCGGGAAAACCGCCAAGAACACCGGGGCGAGCCTGGGCAACGATCCGGAAAACCTCCCGCGGGCGGTTGCAGCCGCGGCGGGGGCGGTGAAGATACCGGTCATCGTCAAGTTCAGCCCGGAGGGAAACATCCTCGGCCCCGTCGCCCGGGCGGCCCTCGACGCGGGCGCGGCGGGGGTGGGTCACGCGGGCAACCGGCTGGGTATACCGGAATTCGACGTCCGGAACCCTCTCGCCCCGGTGTACCGCCTGCAGGACCAGATCACCCTGGGGTGCATGTCCGGGCCGTGGCTCCGGCCGCTGGCCCTGCGGGACACCTACCAGATGCGCCGCGCCCTGGGAAAAGACGCCTTCATCTTCGGGTCCGGCGGCGTTTCGGACACCGAGAGCGCCGCCGCCCAGATCCTCGCCGGGGCCGACGCGGTGTGGATCTGCACCGAGACGATGCTGAAGGGCTTCGATTTTCTGCCGAAGGTTCTGGACGGCCTGGAGGCGTACATGCGGGAGGCGGGGTATTCCGGGATCCGCTGCTTCCGCGACCTGCTGCACCGCAACATCGCGTCCGCCGGGGAGCTGGTCATCCGCCGGGGCCGTGCGGAGGTGGAGCCCGGGCTCTGTTCCCGCTGCGGCCTGTGCGGGAAAATCGGCCACTGCACGGCGATTTCCTTCAGCCCGGATGGGATCGCGTCCGTCGACCCGGAGGCCTGCCTCGCCTGTTCCACCTGCGTGGACGTCTGCCCCCGGGGAGCCATAACGATGAGGAGAACGGAATGAGCAAAACGGTCCGGATCGGCATCGTCGGCGCGAAGTTCGCCGGCGCGTTCCACGCGGATATCTGGAAACTCCTGCCCGGGGCGGAGATCGCCGCCGTGGCCGCCAGGAAGGAGGAGGACCGGGAGGCTTTCCGGCGGAAATATGACGTGCCGAAGGGGTACGCGGACTCAGCCTCGCTGATCGCGGACCCGGACATCGACCTGGTGGACATCTGCCTGCCGAACCACCTGCACGCCGAAACGGCCGTCGCCGCCCTGCGGGCGGGAAAGGCCGTTGTGGGCGAGAAGCCCTTCGCGACCACCCTGGAGGACGCGGAAAAGGTCGTGGAAACCCGCATCAGGACCGGGGGAAAATTCTTTTACGCCGAGGACTGGCTCTT